>CADBLC010000001.1 GCA_902795385.1 Fibrobacter succinogenes
GACATTCGCATGGTTCTCGTTCTCGAGGATAGCCACCGACGTGAGCTTGGGCGCAATGCCGTCGCTTATCTGCTTTTCGGCAGTCTTCACGACACCGCTTTCGCTCATGTAAATCGTCACCTTGCCACTCGGCGCGGTCGTCTCGGGAACAAGGCTATCGTCAAGCAAAAGCATCGCCTCGGAACCCGTAACCAGGCTCGTCGGCTTCACGATAAAGCTCGCCTCGCCACCCGTCGTAGAATCCAAGACAACCAGCACACTATCAAGCTTGACCTTGGTTCCGTCAAACTCGCTGCCCGTAAACTTGATGGACAGTTGGTCACCCTTGGAATTGCAGTTCCCGTCCAGCAAAAGTACGGTCTGCGGCGACGGAGTAGTCGGCTTGGCATAGAAGTACTGGGATGTCGAATCCTCTTCGTCTTCGGCGTCGACGTATATCACAGTAATGGTATCGCCACCCAGCAAGGACACGTTCGGCAGGCTGGTGGTCGCATTCGCGACAGCGCTCAGCCAATCGCTCTCGAAATAGCCCAGCACTTCGTCCGTGCGCTTCAGGATTACAGAGGTCGAATCCTTGGTGCGGGAGTTCACGAGCTTGACAAAGACCGTTCCGTGAGAGCGGTTATCCTTGTCGCTCACAACGACCTTGAACTTCATCGGGTTGTCCGTCACAGGGCTCGAGACAGACGAGCCGTCTTCGCGAACAAGCTGAATCTGGCCAAGCGTACGGTCGCCCTTGCTGAACTGCACGTAGTAGGTGCGGTTCACGAAGGCACAGCCGCCATTCTCCTGGCATTCGGAGCACTTGGGATCCGGCCCGGCGAACACGGTCACGTCGACCTTGTTTGTACCGATGGACATCTTGACGGGGATATCCAGCATGTACAAGCCAGAGGAAACATCGTACACGGCCGCAGTCTCGAGCTGTTCGGGACTCAGAGCCACGCCGTTCACCCAGATGGAATTGACATGGCCGCTTTCCGTAATGAACGCATTGCCCCTGAGGTGCATGGTACTCGTAGTAGAGTCAAGCTGGATGTACGAACCGTTCGCGACGTCGAACGGCTTGTCGAACGTCACGGTAATTTCGTAATGAGCCCTCTTCGTCGTCATTTCCTGGTAAGACGGGCTGAAACCGGATATGAATTCGTCCTTGCGGTAAATCACGATGTAGGGGTTGACCGGAGCGTAGTCGCCATCACCGAAGTCCTTGTCGAGAATCGGCATACCTTCGTAATCGGCGCCGTCCACAGCACGTTCGTGAGGAGCCCAGCTCCAGTCGCCGCTGGTGGCGGTCATGCGTTTTTTCGCCGCCGTACGTAGAGTCTCGCAACCGCCGTTCTGGTAAAGGCCCGAAGAGAAACCGAAGTCGATACGCATACGCGAAGAAGACTTGATTTGCGTTCCGCCAAGCGGAATCGGGAAATACCATCCGTAAGTACCCGTTGCAGCATCGTAAGTATCGTCCAGGCGAACCGGGACGGAATGGCGCAGGTTATAGCGTATCATTTCGTCGGCGCTATTGCCCTGGGCATCGACACACGGTTTGTTGAAGCCGGCTTCGTCGTAAGCCTGGCAAATATCTTCGTCAATCAAAAGCGGGCAGGATCCGGGCTGGTTGTTCTCGCCCGGAACCGGGTTGATGTCCTCGGGCCTTGCCGTAACATACAGGCGCAAGGTGAGGCTATCAAAGGCGCGGTCCTCATTATTAATAATGTTCACGTTCAAGAAGTCCATACCCGTAAATTCATACTGGTAGGCAAGAACGCTAAAGTCGTACGCAGTCACGGGAGTCGTGAACTTGAGCGGAGCTCCGTTGTCGTCTACACACTTCGAGATTCCATTGCTCTCGACGCAGTAGTAGTAGGTCGTCTTTTCCTTGAGTTTCCCTATCTTCACGTAGTGGAAACTTGTCGGTATCCCGGACACGTCGGCATTCCCCACAATATCGCAGTTGCCGTTCGGAGTTGTCGGGCACTTCATCTGGTCTTTGCTCGTAAGCACCGTATCCCAGTACACCTTGGATTCATACTGGCCATTGGGCGTATACCACATGATTTCCGCAGAATCGCTCGTAAGGTTACATACCTTCACGTTCTGGATATCGGCATCACCCGGCGGGCTAAGCAAGGTGGTAAACGAATAGGGCGTCGACGTGCTATCCACGAGCCATCTCGTAGTGTAGGCCTCGCTCCTAGCATTGATTGCCACGACCTTGAAGAAGTACGTGGTACCGTTTTTGAGGTCTTTCATGTGGATTTCGTGTTCCACCGCGGGGAGGGAATCCTTGACCACCGTATTGAACGGTCCAGTTTCATTCGTGCTGTAAAGAATCATCGCGGGGCCACGGACATCCTGCGAAATCTTGACGATGGCGGAATCGTAACCCACGTAACGGATTTCGACGTTTATCTGTGACGGAGCGCGGTTGAGGTCTTCTTCCTTCACAGCCACGGCAGACGCGGCAAGGAACATGGCCGTTCCATCAATACATGTTTCAGCTTGGAAGTAGTTTTCCCAGCTTCTAGCTCCATCAGGATTGAATATCAAACCAGTCGCGTTTGCACCATCACCACCGGGGTTCCAGTTGGGTTCCGTATTCGGGTTGACCGCACCGAAAACGGCACCTACAGGCGGCTTGTACTTGTAACCGGCACCGGGCATGTTCTTGCCCTCGGGGTTAGAAGCTCTGTGGTGCGGGTGGTGGTGGTTCTTGTCACCGACACCCATCAGGAACGAAAGATCCCATGGGTTAACACCGAGCATGTAATTCAGCTGGTTGATACCCAATTGCTTCATCTTCTCCGAATTCCAGAACTGCTGGCCTTTTTGCGGGAGCTTTACACCCTCGAGGTCCTTGGTCACGTCGGCATAGGCGAACACGTCGAAGATGTTACCTGCCTGGTAGCGGTTGTAAATCCAGGTGGACTGCGTCTGCATCTGGTACCACAGCGGGCTCGCGGTAACGTTTCTTGTACCGTCGCTCCAGCTGGGAATGGTCACGGAGTTGCCACCCGTCTCGGATCGCGCGGCAACGTTAGACGCCATCGTGTAGGCCACGTTCTCGGCGTACCACAAACGGTCTTCCTTGCCAATGCCAAAAGCGGCGGCCGTACTGTCGTCCTTCAAAAGCATCTTGTAGAAGCCGTAGAGCGCGTAAGTCTGCACGCTGGCCCAGTCGGTATTGTTTTCCTTGCGGTTATCTCGGCTGCTAGCGAACCAGCCTCCGCGGAACACGCCCTCGCTCACCTTCCCCGCACCGAGCACGGCATCCTCGACGGCGTCGTCCAGGTACTTCATGCCGGAATCGGGATAGGTGCCGTAATGCATGGCGATAGCCGCAACACTAAGGTCGTCGTAGAATGAGTTACCGCCGTTATAGGCCGGAGTACCCCAGGCGCCGGGAATCTTGTTGTGCGTGTTGTTAGACCTTCCCAGGGCTAACGCCTTGGCAAAATCGTACAAGGCCTTTGCAGCCATCTTACAGGAGTCGGCAAAAGCCTTGTCGTACGTCGCATAATCCCTACCCAAAATGGAAAGGCCGGCAGCAATCTCGGCCGAGACGTTCGCACCGAGTTCGCCCACGCGGACGTCTCTCTCGTGCGGACCGCCACGCCCAGTCAATGTTGGCGGAAGTGCGTCTTGGTTCTCGGGCCTGCCCCACCATCCGTGGTCGGCACCGAAGTTTCCAATCGATACGGCCATGTTGTCGACAACGCCCTTCGCTACCCTGAACGAGCGCAAGAAGTAGTCGGCACCGTGCTTAGCTTCGCGGAGGATATCGGGAACACCGTCGGTATTCACCGTCTGCGCATGGTTATAAGCATAATTGTCGTCGTCACGGCTCGGGTTGCTCGCCGCCATCACGGCAAGCACCATGAACGCGTACGCCTGGGTATAGGATTCCTTCAGGTGGTCACCACAGTCATACCAGCCGCCCTGCAGTTCACCTTCCTTCACGGTAATGCCAGCAACACTGCCACTGCCGATATTGTCTACGACGGGGCCCGCACCATCCTTCGTATGGCTAGGGGCGTGGAACCAAGATTCGGAATTACCGCTACGGTTGATTCCGTAGAACTTGATAACGGCGTCGCGGACCATGGAATACACGCGGTTGCTGATGATGAAAGTGGAAGAATACTGCTTGCCGACCTTGACGCGCATGCGCTGGTCCGTGGGAAGCCCGGCGAGCTGAGAAAGGTAACCGACACAGACCGTGCCCGAGGGGCCGTTCTTGCCGACGGTGTAACGGTTCTTGTTATTGGTGGCAGCATCCGTGGCCGCCGTAATCGTCAGCGAAGACTGGGTTGTCTGGCCCGTAGAAGTGAACGTACCGCCGCCGGCAATCTCGTTACCGTCCAGGTCGACAACGGAGAACGTCTCGCCGCAGGTACCGCTGGACACATAGTAGAACTGCTTTTCCGGGTCGTCCAGGAGGTAACCCGCCTGGTTAATCCTTATACGGCTGATGCGCATGTCGAGGGCGTCGTGGAACGCCTGGTTCAGCGTATCCGGAATGAATGCGTTGGGCACAAAGGACTGCGGGACTGCCCCGACCTTCGGAACCGGGTTCCTCTTCCTGGGGTTAGGCAAGAAACTGCTAAAGCTCTCTACCGTGCCACCATCATCGGTCGCAATCGTGTCCCACACCATCGGGTACACAGGGCGGATAAGGTCGTAAGGCGTCGGCTGTTCCTGCTCGACGGCCAGCGAGAGAGTCGCAAAAAACAAAAAGGGTACAACAAAAAAGGGCATGGAGCCTCCTTAATCTAAACATATCCCTTTCCCATAGTGAAAATAGTCTTTTTTTTCTGTTTTATTTCGCCCAATTAAAAGATTAGAGACTAAAAGCGACTTTTTTTATATATTCAATGGCATGAAAGCTATTAGAAAACTTACAATATCCCTTTTTTGGGGTCTTTCCTGCATATCCCTCCCACTAACAGGGTGCGGATCCGATTCTGCATCCTCTCCCGACACGCCTGCCTATTCTGATAATAATTCCAACGGCATCGACAACCCGGGCATAGAATCCTCCGATAGCGGTTCTGGCAACCAGGGTGGCCAGCAGGGCAACCTCAGCCAGGGCAACGGTTCGGGCACAAGTTCCCCCTCCGTTAACAGTTCCGGCAACACAATGAACTCCTCATCGTCCACGGTAACCAAAAAAAGTTCCAGCTCGCAGCAGACCGTCCCGTCTTCTTCCTCGAAAAAGACCGCGACCGTCAGCTCCGACGAAGTCCTGAACACCCCGACCATGACCGTCAACGGCTCATGCCAACCCAAAACGCCGATAGTTGCGCGCGACAGCATGGCGACATGGGAATTCCTCCGTTCGCAGGGCGACGTGTTCGACCAGATTCTCGCCCCCTACGTATGGACGTTCAGTGACGGCAAGACCCTCCAGGGCAACGGCCTCAACTCCGTCAACGTCATCTACAACGAATCGGGAACCGTGACCGCACAGCTGTCGGTCGACGGCAACATCGTGGACTGCTCTCCCCTGCAAGTGCAGGGCGATCCGATCGTCATCTCGTCGTGCAAGGCGAGCACCGTGAGCGCAAACGCCGGCGATGTCATCACCTGGACTGTAGAAGCCACCTCCGAATCCCCCATTACCGGCTACACCTGGACATCGACCACCGAAGGCGCCGTAGTCAACGGTTCCGGCACAACCGCCTCGGTAACGGCGACAAGCGCCATGCACAAGAAGAACCTCGAAGTCACCGTGGCCGTCACGAACGAAGACAAGACTACCGAGACCTTCGCATGCGAAAGAGTCAGCATCACGGACCCCAACCAGGTGGACGTCGTGATTGCCTATACCAACGTGGACTCTACAAAGGTATTCCCGAGCAATCAGACCATTGTCGCCCAGTACCCGTCTAACGCGGTCAACTGCATGATGGTCTGTGGCGGTGGCGCCGACGGCGTGAAGCTGGTTGTCGATGGCGAAGAGTTCGAAATCGGCTATTCCCTGAACGTGACCCCCAAGAAGTGTACCGACGGCTCCGCGGCAGGCACCAAGATTACGGTGTTGGCCTCGATGAACGTCTACTGCTACGTACCGTACTAATCCGGCAACAAAAGAATTGCAAAAAGCCTGCCCACAAACGGGGCAGGCTTTTTTTTTACAAGTTCGTGTTTACATCTTGTAGTACTTCTGCAGGGTCTGTTCCACCTTGCGAATCCCCTGCACCGCAAGCGGCACGTCGCCAAGATGGAAGCGAATTTTTCCGGAGCGCCCGTGCATGGCGCTCACCCCGTCCGTATGTACGGAAGCATGGACAAGGTAAACAGGCTCCGCCGTGATTTCCGAGGCATTCTTGCCCATGCGGGTCTCGATATCGCCGCCGCCTTGCCAGCTAAGCGCCGCCGAAGGCAACTTGTCGACCGATGCCGGGATAGCGTACACGCTGTCTACGGGCAGTTCCTGGAACGCTTCGCCCTTCAGGCGCACGGACACACGGGCGGGGCGCCCGGTAAACAACCGGGAAACCTCCTCCTGCGACACGACCGCCACGAAATCGAACGACGACGTGTCCAGCAACATCCCCAGGGAATCGCCCTTCATCACCCACTTGCCCTCGAAATCGTCGACATCCTCCGAATTCCAGATGCCACCGATTCCCGCCACCATCACCAAGCGGTCACGCTGGCGCTTGAGTTCGTCCAGTTCCTGGCGCAACACCTCGATACGTTTTTCAAGCGGGTGCATGTTCTCGGGAGTCTCGTTCAGCGCGCGGTAGTACTCCTGCAGGGCCTCGTTAATCTCGGAATTCTTCTCTTCCAGCTGGAACCCGAGTTCCTCGTTTTCCAGGACAACTAGCGTATCGCCACGCGTCACGCGATCACCGGACTCGTGGAAGGCCTTCGCCACACGGCCCGAAGTCGCGACAATCGTATTCTCGTACAGCCCGGATTCAAGCACGCCAGGAGCAGTAAACGTATCGGGCACGGGAATGTAGAACAGCGCGCCAAAGACTATCGCGAAGAACGATACGGACAGCGACACCGCACGCAGGCGCACACGCATCAGGCCCGGGCTGTAGAAAACGTACTTGAGGAACCTGCCCACGGGCATCACGACCATGGAAAGCAGGAGCATAGCCCCCATGATGACCGACAGAATCAGGTAGTGCTGCGATATGGCGATAATGAATCCTGTAAAAAGGAAAAAGCGATAAATGGCGCTCGAAATGCCGTACACCGTATAGATTACAGCCTCGCTCCAGGCCGTAGCGATTTTCTGGGCATCCTGCTTGCGGAAAGCGAAACGTTCCAGCAAGTATTTAAGGTGCAATACAGAATGCTGCTGCAGGTTGGGCATGTCCAGCAAGTCCGTCAAGATGTAGTAGCCGTCAAAGCGCATCAACGGGTTGATGTTGAACAGCACCGTAGAAATAGACGACATCACCAAGACATTGTAGGCAATCCCCTTGACAAATCCGCCTCCAACGTTCGCCCAGATGATAAGGGCCACGGAAGCGATAAAGAATTCGCAGAGCATGCCCGCCGCACCCACAAACGCCCTGTGACGCTTTTTGCGGAACGACCAGCTCGCGGTAGCATCCATGTACGGGAGCGGAACGAGCAGCATGAACATGATGCCTATCGTATGCACCTCGCCGCCGTACTTCTTTACCGCGAAGGAGTGTCCCAGTTCGTGGAGAATCTTGACAAGCACGGTGCAGACGTACACCCAGCCGATATTGGAAGGCGCAAGCAGGCCCTGGGCCTGGTCTTTGAGCGCATCGAAATTCTCTATGCCGAACTTGACCGCAACCGCGATGGTCGCAAGCCATACGACAAAGAAGAACTTCGAGAAAAACAGCGAACCCACCCACCGGAAACGCTTCAGCAGGGGTTCCGGGTCAAAAATCGGGATACGAAGGAAGAATATGTTCAAAAGCGAGGACTTGACCTTCTTCTGGGTATTCTTCTTGTCGCGCTCGAAAAGCTTTGTACCGTCCTCCGCACCCTCGTACAGGAGCATGTTGGCTTGGTAAAGCTGGGCGAGCATCTCGATGACCTCCCCCTGGCCGGGAACGTCTTCGGCGCCGCTGTTCAGCAGGTCGCTCCAGATTTCGCCGACCGTCTTGTGCATGCCCAAACGCGAGATGAACTCGTATGCGTCGGGAGGCAGGCGATAGTACTTGTTGGTGAAAGGTTCAAAAAGGACGTACCACAAAACGCCGCGATACATCTGACGGCGCACCCGGACACTGGCTCGGAGAGCAATCCTGCTTCCGCTGAGCCTATACCAGGATTCATGAAATATTTTACGCTGCTGGTCGAGAATCATTGTCTATGCATTAACCTACAAAAGCGGAAGCCACAAACTGGCAAGCTTTTGCGGCGTGCAAATATACATAGATAAAGTCATCTTCGCTCGCCACGTCCGAGATATTGACCTGATAAGCCAAATCAGTATCCTCTTCGACACTCCTGCGCTTCTTGCTAGAGTCGTCCCAGCTCCACGTAAGTGCCGGCAGAGAGTTGCCGTCTTCGCTATTCACCATCAGGCTCACCGTCGATGCAGAAGCAATGTTCGAGGCGCCGATCTTGATGCGGACAGTCTCACCTGCTCCCACAGCAACGAAGCCAGGCATGCCGTCGACCAATTCCACTTCGGTGCTGGATTCAGCCGCATCAGACGACGCAGCTGCAAGAGCCGCAGGGGCTGCCGCCGGAGCCGGGGCAGGAGTGGTTGCTGAACTTGAGGCTTCCCTCCATAAATCAATTTGAACAACTCCATTTTCTGGTGAATACGTATCTATACCACTTTCAATTGCCTCATAACTTCTGACATCACCCACTCTTGTAAAGGGGAGACCATTCTGATAAATTATCCTGGATCTACTTCCACCAATCGCAGTATTACACGCCTTTGAAGTATACTCAATAGCAGCAACGCCATCAGGAGAAGCCGCAAAATGCAAAAAACCAGTCACTTCAACAGGTAATCCTGTTTCTCCACTATAAATAACAAACTGATTTCCTGAAACTTTTACATAATACCCTGTTGTGCTTGGTGTTTCAGACAAATCGTATCGATCTTCACCAACAACCAGCTGCAAACAATTTGTAGAATAATTTATTCCATATTCAATACTACCATGAGCATACGCTAATTGGAATGTAGAGGAATTCAAAATGAAGCAGTTATCTAGCCCATAGTATGCCGGATTTTGCGAGTAATGCTTCAACATATTTACATAGTCTAAACGCCCTGTTATAGGAACCAATTCGTCAGTTGATGCACTATAAATATAAATCTTATTTTTCTCAGCCTTATACCAGTAATCGCTACCAGAAGTTTTTGATGTAGAGATATAGCTCACGTCACCGGCTTCGTTTGTAAATCTTAGTGACGCCAAAGACAACTTTGTCAAATCAATTTCCGGTCGATCACATAGAATAACACCGCTATTAACCACATCAAAGCCTAATTTGTCACACATAGGGCTATTAAACGCCATTATATCCCCGCTAGATTCATCCGACAATAAAATTGGGATGTTCATCATAAAATCAACTTTATCAGCAGGCGATGAGGTTTCAATATCTTGCAACAAGAAAGCAACATCATTGTCATCTACATAATTATCCCCTACGTAGACAATCTTTATCTTTTGTATAGAGTTATAATTATTCGAATCAAATTCTTTTACAATCGACGAGCAATAATTTCCCTTCTCATCAACCAAAAGTATTCCCGAATTTTTATTTCTTTCTTCAAGATCCGAAGTCAGCGGAACAGAAATTTTCACAGAAACTTTACCTTGCGGTTTCTGAGACAGTTTTATTCCATATTCAAACGTTTCACCTTCACTCATTATCGGAATATTATCAAGGCCGTCTGTTATCAACTCTATGGTTTTCGCCCTATTTTTTCTCAATTTCTCTATTTGCGTTCGATATTGACTTTCTGTTAAATCCGAGCCAACATAAAGAACATTTTCTCCAGCCTCTAGATCAACGAACATTTTGTTATAAAATAATTTTTCACTCCCCATTACATAATAATGGTTCGTTCCCTCTCCACCAAAGAAATGGAATTCATCAATACCTATCGTTTGGAGTTCGCAACAAGAGGACAATATTGAATCGCATGAATAAACAACATCCTCCAAAGTTGTTGCATAATAATTTAAGGTTGCCATTCGGCATATATACTCACATTTGACATCTCTAGCATATTCATTTCCTTTTCCCGTAAGGGAGATTAGCCCCTTATTTACAATAAAGTCACCATTTTCATCAACGAAATTTCTAATATTATACGTAACTCCTTCAAGTCCACCATGCAACGACAATGCAGAATTTGAATGGAGTATTTCAAATACATCCGTACCGGCACCACCTTCTACAAATAACGCATGGGTATTGCCCGAATCCAACAAACCTTCGGATGTTTTAATTACGGAATCATTGAAAGAATCAAGCGCATTGACTTTCGGCAATCCATTTTTATACAATCGTCCAATGTTAATTTCATCATTGCCACCGCCAGCATCAATTGACATGGACGAAAGTGTACTGCTCACCGTAACAACATCATTACCTAATCCGGTTTCCACAGAAATGTTTTCTACACCCCTATTTTCTCCGGCGTACCAATAGTTGACTCGTTCCACAGTACCCTTGCCATTATCTTCCGGCATCATACCAATCATGCCCAATCCCTTGTCAGATGAGCGAATCAATATATTATCGCCATCTAATGTACCCAAGGCTTTCATGGAATCATTCTTATCGTTACCGGAATCCATAACATTTGTAAAGACGTCTTTAGAGCCGCCAACAAATTGAACCCTATATGTGTCATTTCCGCTTTGGCCATCAACAAAATCGGAATCATTACCGGCAATAATAGTATCATCGCCACCACCCGTTTTTGATTTAGCTTCATTGGAAATACCGAATGTTTGGCCTATAGAAACAATGACATCACCAAGAGCTTCCTTCGCACCATCAATAACGCCATTCTTATTAAACCACTGGCCATCCTTTACAGTTTCTTTTTCATAGTCAGTCCAACCGTCATCACCAAAGATGAAGTCATTGCCGATCCCGCCGTCAAGCGTATCATTTCCGCGGCCACCGTAAACAATGTCCATGCCGCTACCGCCGTCTATCTTGTCGGAGCCAGCATCGCCATCGATAAAGTCATTTCCGGCGCCACCGGTGATAATATCATCACCACCAGTTAATTTCGCTTGGACTTTATCTGTCGCATTCCTACCATCGTCCCCAAAAATGACATCGGCACCATTGCCACCGTCAATTACGTCGGAGCCTTTGTTAGAAGGAACCTCACCATATTTATTATCATCTAATTCTTCCCAAGAATTAACACCATCAAGCACATTCCCTATCGAGGACAAAATGGAAGCATTATTGCTCACAAATTTCTTGGCGAAATCAAACACTCCTATCGTATCCGCCTTGAATTTACCACCATCAGCCGCAGTAAAGAACGGACTGATGTATTTATCATTGGCATCCACCATGCCCTTCAAATCGTGCGGAACAAGGGTATACGGCAACTGGGCGCCATTAGCATTGTCGCTACGGGCAATTACCATATTCGACTTGAACGGCATATCACCAAAAATGACATCCGTGCCATCCCCACCATGAATGGCGTCGTCACCGGAACCACCGTAGATAACATCGTTACCTTGGCCACCATCGATTGCATCATCGCCGCCATTTGCGTGAATGAAATCGTTGCCAGCGCCACCATAAATATGGTCAATAGCACCTCCGCCATATACTAGGTCATCACCGCCATCATCAAAGGAATCATGATGGTCCGCGACATCGAACCCACGAGAATCTCTCGACAAACGGCCATAATCGCCAAAAATGGTACTTTCTCCAGAGCCGCCAACAATAAAGTCGTTCCCGGCACCACCGAAGATGTAATTCTTCGGTTGAGGCTTTTTCTCATCCTTTATACTTGCGCCCAGTATGACGTCCGTCCCTCCGGAAGCATTATCCGACGGATACGCAATAGCATACTGCAAGGTTTTCTTCTTTTTACCCTTGGAGTCCGGCGTAAATTTCACATCGCCTTCGTCGCCAAACAGGTAATTCGTCCCAGAAGAAGCGCCCTTGATAACATCCGTTCCCGATGAGCCAACTACCACAGCGACGTACCCTTCAGCAAGATTCAAACCGCTCAAGTCAATCGAATCATCGCCATTACCGCCGTAAACAAATATATTGAATTCCGCTTTTACCTTGGAAGAAATCTTTATTTTGTCATTTTCCTCACCGGCATAAATACACAGATTCTCTTCATTTACTTTATATTCCCTGTGATTTTTATTTTTACTGTTGTTAAAGATGATATCAGCTTTGTTAGAACCCGTAACAATCACCTCAATATCATCTGCGCCATCTTCAGAAAGTTCGGCAACACTGTTCTCCTTGGCAAACTCACCGACATTCACGACAAGGCTATCGCCACTCCGCGTAGCCAAGTTGTCATGCTCACTTGCCGTTTTAAAGAGGTCAAAAGCGCCACTGCTCCATAACGTCCATTCCTTGCGGTAGAAGAACACATCAAGATAAGCAAAAGCACGTGCGCTAATAGAGGCAGACACATCGAAGGTGTCTAGCGGATTTAACGACAGCATTTCCGCCATTTCGGTCAAACGGACCTTGCCATCGTCGTTCGGGTCCTTAAGATCCAAATTCACGTTCAAATTCAAGCCGACATTCACGCCAAATCGGCCTCCGAGGCTGGCACCAGCCACAACACCGGAATGGAAAACCACTTCGGTAACGTCGTCACCAGAAAGCGGATCCCAGTCAGCCACATAGAAGCCATCAATCAAGGCTGCAACATTCTTGAAGTTCGACTGAGCCCAGCGTTCTATACCATAGGTATCGTAACCAAAGCACAAATCAATATCTACGCCAAAGCTGAATCCGACATCGGCGCAGAGAGGGCCGATAATCGGGAAACTCTTACTCCAATCAAAACTAAATTTGAGCGGTTTCATGTCGAACACAACCAAATCGGCATGTCCACCCACCAAAATCTTCATTATTTCGGTTTCAGGATTATCTATTATCGGGAATATCCAATTACCCCCGAATTCGGGTTTCTGAATTTCTGTTTTAGAAGAATCCGCACCAGGAGAAGGCAACATCCATTTTTCAGCGGCACTCTTTACATCCTCAATCTTATCCGAAATAGCTTCCTTAGCGTAATCTACGTAGGAATCCACATTACCAGCAATTGAAGATACCGTATCGACAGCGCTCTTCAAATCCACAAAAGATTTCTTTAAATTCAATTTACTCAATTTTTCGGATACAAATTTTTCTGCATCAGAAATCTTTCCGTCAATGAAATCCTGCCCCGCCTTTTTCAAATCCTCGTCCATATTGAGATTGTCAATATTCTTGATATCCCATGAACCTATATAGATCCCCTTGTTCGTATATTCTTTCAATTTCCCGACCATATTATCAATCTCAATAATATCGTCAAGGAAACCAAAATTCATTTTCTTCTTGTTGCCGAACTTTTTCACCAAATCGAGAACGGTTATGCGCACCTTACCCGCAGGGAGTTTATTGAGCACAGGAATCTCGGTCTGGAGGAATTTTATCAAAGGTCGCACAGGGTCAATAACCTTATTTACCTTCTGAATTACGCTGCCAATCGTATTTTTTACAAAAGAACCACAATCAAAAACGATATCATTGAGCGCAACGGCTTTCAAGTCGCCCATTCCCTTGCCAAAATCCGACGCCCAGCCAACGCTAAGACTCGTATCAATATGGGGTGCCGATTTAGAATATCCACCTATGCCAAGCGTCATCGGGACATCTAAATTAATTTCCCCTCGCAAGTTTGCCTGAGTAGAAATGCCAGACAACAGCTCATTCATTCGAATCGTCGTCTTGGCTTTTTTATCATTTTCCCAGTCGTTTAAAGCAACTTTATCACTCTTATCCCCGTCATTCAGGTCGATTCCCAATATAATCGGCTTGACTTGTCCTGCATCAACTTTAGCCGACATCGCAAGGAATCCAAGCGAGCCTTCAATCGATGCACTCGGCTTTACCGTAAGCATTATCTTCAGGTCGTCACCAATATGCGCCGTGCCCACAGATTCGCCCTTAACCTTTTGTTCTACATCGCTATAATCTGTTTCAGGATTATTCTTTTTATCATATCCATTCGACAAAAGGATAAAGGCTCCTTCCTTCTTTGATATACCGAAGCCTATATCCAGCATCATTTTCAATTCCAGTGCTACACCGCCGTCTGCGCGAAGACCGAGGCCTGGGAAACCGAGGTCAAAATCGGCATTCTTGTCCAAGGTGTAATTGACGCTAAGACGCAAGTGCCAGTACGCCTCGTCTTCCGATTCATAGAACTGAATCCCATGATAATACCGATTGAATTCTTTTTGCGCCCACCACGCAGAATTTCCATCACCGCACATTTCAAGGGAGTCTGTTCCGGTCGCGATATAGTCACACAATATGGTATACAATTTTTCTGTTACGGCATAGGCATTCATGCCATCCGTCTTCTTGTACACATATTTGCGGAGAGGTTCAATAAAGTCCGTATTAAGGAAAGAGAGAGAATCACCGATATTTACAATAGAGTCCCCGACAAGAGGAATATGGCGAATATTGCCCTTTACAAGGGCGCTATTCAAGCTACTCTGCAAGCGACGGACGGTATTGCTCAACCCATCTACAGAGTTCCTAAGCTTATCGAACAGGTTGGTCTGTTTCAATTCAAGATTTCTAACATTAGAAAGATCCAATGTCAGCAGGCCTTCCTGGATACCACCATACGCATAGACCTGCCCTGCAGCATCCTTGCAAAGCACCTTTGTTTGCGGCGTAGAGTTTATACTCGAATTACAATTGAGTGAAATAAGCCCCGCATCTGCGCCATATTTGTAGACATAAAGAGTGCCATTCAAATCCAAATCAAGGTTTTTGCCATTTATTTTGGCTTTCAAGGAAATTGAACTATCCTTGCCAGACTGTGATTCAACTTGAAATTCAGCTTGTTTCAGTACATCCTTTCCATCAACTTTTTCAACAGCATTGACTTCCATGTCTGCACTAATATGCGAAGCTTTGACACTAATGTTCCCCCCAATTATAGGATCAAGTACTTTAAAGCTAATCGCTCCTTCGGCAGCATAAATATTTACTTGGCCCGTAAAGGAAATCGTCGCATCAATGTATGCCCTGAGCAGGCTATTCAAACGGAAGTCTTCACGACCGAGATTCAACGAATCCAATTCAAGAAGGTTGTTTGAAATTTTCTTATTCCACGTAAACGTCAAACGTAGAACTGTCTCCTTAACGTTTCTCTCTACTCCATTCTCCTTAACTACCCGCACCCTATAGTCGTATTTGGCCGTCACACCCATGCCAATTTCTTTCTCGATGTAATCAATAATTTCCTGTACATTAGAGCCAGACTTTATCCGTTGGAAATAATTATCAAGTTCCTCGAACTTATTCCGAAGCCCCATTATTTCCAGAATGCTCTTGCCAAGAATCGGCAACTGAATTTTATCAAGATTCGATTGTGCTTTCGCGCCAAAGAAATAAGAGTCCCATTTTGCGCACATTTTACTGCTAAAATCATCGTACAAATGCGCCATCGAATAGTTCTTATGATGGAAACCACATTCGGCAGTATTCAACGATTCCTTTTTCACAAGTTCTTCGTTCGGCATCCACTCCATACGACCTGCACGAATAACTGCTTTAGCCGAAAAAGCGACATCAATATCTTTCATGGTCGGGTCCACTTTAACTTCAAACTTTGGTGTTCCAAACCCAGCCAAAAAACCATAATTATAAGTCGGTTCTTTTATTCCCTTGAGACGAGTTTTTGTTTTATCCGCACCAATTGTTGTGACACAATTGAGCCCAGTTATATTTCCTTTAATTCTTTCGCCAAACACACCATAACGCGCCGCAATATTGATATTTCCATTAACAATTACATTGGCGATTGTCAAATTAAAATTCTGGAACAACGGAACCATCGCATCATCTTCAATAGCGTCATCAATCAAGTTCGCGTCAACAAAGAACTCATCTCTCTCTTTTTCAGGATCACTGCCGTATTCGCCACACAACCCAAGCATCGACGCTATCGTGAACCCATTAATATCGCTAATTTTCTGGATACGGTATTTGATTTCATATTCTTTTTTCGCAACAATCTTCAAACCATCAACGGCAAAATATTCTACTGCATCCTTGTCGCCCTGTTTTTCGCCTATCGCCTTATTCAATTTAAGGACAATTTCTTGAAGAATCTCATCAACCGTACAATCTTTGACTGCAGCATTCTTTTTCTGGCAAGCGTCAACAATCGAAGATAAATCCAATTCATATTTTTCTTGATGTTCCTTAGATTCTTCATGAACATTCACGCACACTTCTATAGCGGACGTTTTCAAGACATCCTTGTATTCAATCGATTCACTTGGAGTCGAAACCTTAAATAAACCAGACGCATCAACCTTTTCAACAACTGGATAGAAGCCTAAAAGTTCCGCATCAGCAATATTTCCAAAGTAGATTGTAAAATTTTCAACCGAACGGAAACACAATCTTCCGTCTTTAACAGAAACCTCTACGTCGGGAACATCAAAACCTTCTTCATGCGATTCCTTAATACGTGCATTCATGTATTTTGCAAGAGCATGCAAGGACTTCATCTCCACCATTTCGGCACTGTCAAAATTAACATTCAACCGATCGTCATCATCAAAAAGAATATCAACATAAACCTTCGGGCTTTCATCAGCATCGATATTCTGGAAATAGGTAATATCAACCTTATCGGAATAGATTTCCTTATACTTTAAGATTTCGTATACTGTTTTTTCACCTTCCTTATTCTGCGAAAAACTATAGAAGCCAAGCCAATTCAGAACGGATTCATCAGTACAGCCGACAACAAATTCCTTTGACGATTTAAAGCTAATTTTGTCATTATGCGAAATTACATAAAGACCAACATTGTCAGCACTCCATTCAAAGCCCTCATTGAGCGCATCTTGAAGGATTTTTGCGGCATCGGACGCCCATTTTTTTGATTCAAAATCGCTTTTCTCTAACTTAATAGTCTTTTTCTTTCCATCCACTTCAAAAATCAATTCAAAAGACGAAGGAACTTCTGCCCACAAATCCTTTTCACCAACTTTAGTGCCAAACTTCGCAGAGGCAATTTTTTCATCCATCTGGACTTTTTTCGTCTCATCATGAGAAGTTGCGATTACAACGTGTTCAATCCATCTTTTATCCGCAAATGAAGAATAAGTTGTAAAGCCCAACCACTCTGCAAACTCTTTGTCATAAAAATCAATCGAATAATCTTGTAAAGAAACAAAACGAATCTGGCCATTGAACGACTCAACCATGAGCTGGGCCGGCTCATAGACAATTCCCTTTTCTGCGTCTTCAATTTCCCAACGGAATTTTGAATTAATCATTTCTTGCAAGCAAGAGGCTATATCCCCAACACTCGATGCAGAATTGAAATAACCAGGAGCAAACTCTATTTCACAAGACTCATTGCCCACAGTAACCGTCATTTTTGCAGAATTATTATAACGTTCGGGAGGAAGTTCATTGGAAACCCAAATCGTCTTCACGTTGTCTTTTGTAAAGGTAACTGAATTGTTCCATTCTTCAATTTGTTTACCGTCTTTTAAAAGTACAACTTTTAAGTGTTCCTTAAAATCATTGCCGATGGATTCTATTACAGAATCATCATTTGAATCAATCAATACTGCAAGGTATTCATTGTTTAATGCCACAACCTTTACATTCTTGACGTCATCATTTTTACTACGGCCCAAGACCGATGTCAAAAGTGAGGCTAGTCCTTCAATGTCATTCGCAACAAAGTTTTTTGTCTTCTGATCAAGATATTTATAATCAATTTTAGCTTTATCCGCATTTGCATTCCACTTTATAACAAAGCCATAATTTGGCGTAACACCATCAAATTCCGGATATTTTGACAAATCGAGTTGAACCGCAGAGCTAGAAGCACTATACAAAACATAGGAACATGTATCAGCATTTACGCATGAAGTAAATCGGTTTCCACACTGACCCTTTACATAATTCGCATATGTAGAAAGATCAGACCATCCACCATAATAATGATCCATCTTTTCGGCCACAATTGCATTCGCACCAATAATGGATCCGAGTTGTTCGTCGTATTGGCCTAAACCCAATTTATCTAATTCACTAGTACTCTTCGCCTTTTCGGATTCAACAAAAGGAACGAGCAATTGGAAACTTAACGTAGCCCTAGAACTTACGGTAACAGAGGGTATTTCCAGTACCTCCACATTAAAGAAATTTTCCAACCATTCCTTCGAAAGGGCGACCGAAGAATCCTTCTCGGAAATAACCAATTCCACAGGGATGCTTATGCCTTTAGCGTCAACAGAAATCCTCTTGTCTTGACGAACTTCATTATTCCAGTACTTATTGTTCTTAAGGCGCGTTACTAATTCTTGGAGAGTTGCAGGAGGTTCATTGATGATATTGGACAACAAATCCGACAAATTCAGAAGACTATGGGCATTTCTCGCTAGACACCCACTGAAGTCTACATTATTGTCATAATAATCCCCACTCTGGATAGCGGACAATTTGGACGATATTCCCTGGAGTTTCTCCAGAACCTTGCCCATGGAGAATGTATTAAAACGTTCGATTGAAGTGTGATTCCATTTACCCTCGCTATTTTCATCAAACGACAGAGCCCTTTCGTATGTGTATTCTTGATTTTTGACTCCACTGACAAACGTATCACCAATCTTTTTTATGTTATAGTGCAATTTTGCCCCAAAGCCGTCATCAACCTCGTTAGCCGTAATTAAGTCGCCAACTGATTCTTCCCACTTTGAAGATATCGTCCATTTAGAGACGATATTCACTAACGAATTCGAGACATTCGTTTCTGACAAGCCTAGAACGCCATATTTCGCTTCAAATTCGGGCGAGCTAGCCTCCTTGAATTTAGTGGAAAAAGTTGCTACAGACTCCAAATCAACCTTATTCTCGGCACGTCCGTCAAGAACAAATGTGAATTCCAGCTTTTTGCTATATTCCGAAAAATCAAAATCCGATTCTATTTCAACATTTGTACTTGACAGATCTGCGGTAAATAAATCCTTAGCTTTTTTTATATCAGTGTCTTTCTTGTTATAGCGATCTAATTGTGATGAATAATTAGAAGACCATGCAACTGGATAATCCGCATTCAAACGAGTAAAAGAGCAAGATGCATCAAATACGATTTCACCATTTGAATTCAAATTGGCTTCATACGTAATATCAGCTTTAAAGTACTTTAATTCAGGGTGAAGAGCCCCATTCTTGACCTTCTCTTGCAACTCTGCGGCACTAATCTTTTTCCCATCAGTGGGCAATTTCTTTTGAATATCGCTCTTGATTGCGTCTATTATCACTTTGGAGCTATCGAGACCGTACTCTCCATAGTATGTATTGTCAAATTGAACCAAATCCGATATTTTCGCGCGTTCATTCGTTGTTGTATTCTCATTCTTCACATAAAGCGCGGTAATAAACTGATTCACATTCGCGTTAGATTGCAGCGTTGACGAACTCCAAAGAGGCGCACTTGAAAGACATTCGAGTTCATTAGTCCAATCCGACACAGAATAGGCGGTCGAAGCATCCATCAAAAGACGAGGTTCCAGGGCCTCAATCTTGTATTTCTTTCCAACATACTTTTTCATAGCATTCCTTTTTTGCTGCTTCGACATACTTCTTTCTCCTCTTTCTCCTTAGTTTGCCTTATAATTTTTCACGCAACGCACCGACATGGCATTTGTCTTTCGGCGTTCATTGTCGCTCTCGAACCACTTTGCCAAATTAAAGATAATGGCATACGCACCGATGTCGTTATACTCCTCGGGAAGCCACATATATCCATATTCCGGCATCATTTCATATTCCCTCGAATTAACGGTGCTTAGCAATCCTGCAGGCAGTGCAGAAAAACCGTAATCATCATCATTTCCAAAAATTCGCGAAATATGATCTCCTATATAGGTGTCACCAACAATCATTTCCCATTCATTTTTGTTAAGGACATGCCATCCTTCCGGGCAAATTCCCTGAACCTGCAAATCGTCCCACTCATAAGACGCCTGCTTCGGGGCGATTGTTTTTGAGCATCCACTTGTCGTTCCCATTGCCACGGAATCGCAGGCTCGCGGTAGCCCCATAGCTTCGCTCCAAGAGTAAAGGCCACCAAACCCATTATCGCAATACCAAGCATCGTCGTTATAGCAGTACTTTTCGACAACGTCATCCTTAAATATGGTATCATCAGACATTATCTGCTTACCATAATTAAGATTCTGCGCAAACACCTCTAATTTCGGGCTGTCACCCATTTCAATTATTTTATAGGTTTGACTATCCCTCTTGTCTATAAAGGTCGCATATTGTACATCCGGGTTAAACAAGCTATCCATCTGATAATGTTTGTTTTGAGACGCCGAGGAAGAGCTTATTTCCGTTTCAACCCATTTTCCATCATGACAAACTTCATAGATTTTTTTTCGTTTTGACACCATGAAATACCGGATATCTCCTTCCGTATCGCACACGTCATCTATCGTATCAAGAGGAACAATATCCAACGAATCCAGCGAAATACGGACGCTAGAGTTATTGACATCGCCCTTACTACTGGATGATACATTCTTGCTCGAGGAAGATTCTTCTTCGTCGTCAGGGGAATACGAAGAACTTGAGGCTTCCGAATTCTCTTCCGAGCTACTAGACGCAACCGAAGACATTTCCTGGTCTTCCGAGGAAATTCCGCTATCCGTACTTTCGATTTCCGAGGTGTCGCCGCTTTGCACGGGGTTCGAATTTTTTCCGTTACTGCAGGAAGAAACGGCAAAGGCTAACGCGAAAAGGGCAAAAAAAGCCCACTGCTTTTTCAGAAAGGAAGTTCTCATTCTATCCCCATACAAAAATGACCCAAGCGCCCTTGCGCTTGGGTTAAGTTTTATTCAACTAGGCCTTCTTGGTCTCATTGTTTGCCGCCGTATTGGGCAACCCGATATCTATCGTGCCGTACTTGGCCTCGTAGGCGCGCAGCGTGGCCGAAAGCATAATGGCGAGGCGTTTCGCCGTAAACGGGGTCATCATCACGCGTTCAGCAATATCTACGTTCACCTTTTCCTGGCCCATCTGCCAGGCATTGTTCACGCCGAGAAGCATAATCACTTCTTCACGGCCGGCAATCACGTTAGTGGCATTGGCATAAAGATTCTTCATATTGGTATCGTTCCAGACGACAGTCGACTGGGCTCCATTCTTTTCATTATTTTCGGCCATATAGCGCTCCAAATAGTATAATTGTAAGTTTGTCCAAAACAGACGTATTACAATTTAATAATTACGCACAACTTTCGCCACAATCTTTTTGAAATATTTTTTTACAGATATGGCCGCATCCCAAGAAAAGAAATGTTTACAATTTTGTAATAAAAATAACAACTTAATTCACTTGGCGGTATTCAACAACGTAATACATTAACTAAATTTTTCGTTTTTCCCTACCAAAAGATTTCTATCTTTCCTCTGCTTATCATCGACTTAAGGGTTTCCTTATATGAAGAACAAACTATTGTCCGCCTTTATCGCGGCCTCCTTCCTCTTTTTTGCAGGATGCTCCGTCTCCGATTCCGTAGACAGCGAGTACTCCAAATGGACATTCTCGGGAACCGTCATCGATTCCGAGAACGGCCAGGGCCTGAGCAAAGTGGTCATCACCTACCAGGATTCCGATGGCGACATACAGACCGTCGAGACCGACGCTAGCGGCAACTTCTTTATAAAAGAGCTCCCCTACGGCTCCCTGAATTTTTCCTTTAACTATAAGAGTATCAAGGACAAAGACACTCTTTACTACACCCCGAAAGTCATCAATATAGGCTCGTCGGGCGAATCCAGCCGCATGGAAGGGGTCATCGCCGGTACAGCCCTGATTGTCCGCATGAGCCCGCTCAACGCCAAGCTCGAGGGCGAATGCTACCTAATCGAAGAATCCACCGAAAAGAAGATTCCCGTTTCCAAGGCCAAGGTTTACCTTGTCCACCAGGACACCGCCTTCGTGAACCTTTCCCCCAAGAGTTTCGAGGCCCAAACAGACTCCTTGGGCAAATTTAACTTTACAAAGCTTCCGGCCGACACGGGACTCGTCCTCCGGATTGAAGCCGTCACCCACAAGAACCTGCGCTACATTTCGAACGACATTGACCTTCCTCGCCTCAAGTCCACATCCACGACAAACCTCGGGCGCATCTACCTTTCTCGTGACACCCTCGTCAGCGCAGCCCCGCTCATCAAAAAATCCAACGTGATGGACGCGAACCGAGTCGGACTCGAGAACGTGTCGCAACTGTCGACTCCGTACTATATCTTCAAGGAAAACCTCAAGACCGACAACCTTTCAGTCACGGTAAAAGCAGACACCGTCTCTATCGCAGTTGTCCCGAGAGTCAACAAGGACACGCTTTTCCTGGACCACACCGAAGCCTTCCCGCCTGCAGCCGAAATCACGGTAAAGATTATCGCCTACGGCAAGGATTCCGGCGAAAGGCTCGAGGTGGAGCTCAGCGGAACATCCGCTTTCAAAACCGGCATGGGCATTTATGCGGTCACCAGCAATACCTGGCCCAGCAACAAGAATTTCAAGGCGTCGTTCGGAATTTCGGACACCATCTGGGTCAAGTTCTCCAAGACGCTGGCGAAAAACACCGACCGCATCCAATGGAACTACACTAGCGGCGTCGACTGCACCATCTACGGAAACGGCTACTACGCCAACTCCAAAACCTGGATCAACAAAGATACACTATTCGTCCAAATGCTCGAAGGCATCCTCATGAACAGGGACCGCGGCGATTCCGTGGGCATGAACATCACCGTCTACGCCGACGACGGCTCCTACATGAAAGGATTCGTTGTCCGTACGGAACTGGTCGTTCCGCAGCCGACAGCCAAGAATGATGACGAAGAAGATGATGATGCCGATGCAAATGCTGATGGCGATAGTGCCAACGTAACTTTCGTACAAGACTAACGCACCATGCGCAACCATATTACAGCGACACTTTTCCTTTTTTCGTGGGTAGCCGTTGCAACTGCCGGCGGTTATGACGGCATCACGGAACCCATCGAACAAGCAAAAATCGGCTTCACCATCCCCGGGAAAATCGACAGCATCTGGGTCAAGGAAGGCGACATGGTCCACAAGGGCGATACGCTCATCAACCTCGTGAAAACCGAAGACGAGCTGCGCGTCCGCGTTACCAAGATTGCCGCCGAAGACGTTTCCGAAATCGCCTCCGCCAAGGCGAAAATGGACACCTACGAAAAGGACTATAAGGCCATCAAGAAACTTTTCGAGACGAGTTCCTCCGTAAGCGAAGAACAGGTCTGGGAAAAAGAGCTCAGCTACAACGTCGCCAAGGCGGAGTGGGAAGCGGCCAAGGCTCACAAGAGCAAGGATTCCCTAGAATACAGTCTCGCACAGGCGCAACTCGAAAAGCAGTACCTGATATCGCCCTTCGACGGCGAAATCGTCTCCATCACCAAAAACAAGAGCGAGAGCGTCGAGGCGCTAGCCCCGGTTTTGGAGATAGCCAACGTGCGCACGTGCCGCCTTACCGCCTACATCATCGCAAACAAGGCAAAAAGTCTCAAGGTTGGCCAGCAGGTAAAACTACAGCTCAACGGAAACCAGAAGGTAAGCGTCAAGAAAGGAAAAATTGAGTTCATCTCGCCGTTGGTCGACAAGGCCAGCATGCTGCGTACAGTCAAGGTCATCTTTGACAACAAAGACAAGTCCATAGAACCCGGCGTCACAGGGAAAATCCTGCTTCAATGAGATACGTTTTCCCCATACTGCTCCTTTCGGCGGTCTTTGCGCAAGCACAGGATTCCCTGTACCTGTCCTTCGACGATGCCCTGAACACGGTCATCGCGCACAACTCCGACGTACAAGAAGCCAAGTACGAATGGATTAGCCGCAAGGAGATGTCGTCGGGGGCTTACGGCGACTTTGAACCGCAGCTAGTCGGGCGAATGAACAAGGAACGCGCCGACCGCCCCAGCGCCCTCTTTACCGAGACCAAGGACGAGTACAAGATTAGCGTACAGGGGAACCTGCCCACGGGTACGCAATACGACGTCGGTTTCAACCAGGCGACCTACACCCACAGCGACTACACCTCGGAACTCTACTTTGGCGGGGAACTGCGGCAGCACCTCCTCAAGGATGGCCCCATCTATTTTGCGCCCACCAACAATCTGAGGCAAGCCAAGCTGCAACAGGAAGTAGCCTACCAAAAGTACAGAAACACCCTGACCGACATCATCGAGAACTTTTGCGACGCTTACTGGAACTACTACTACTCGCAACAGATTCTCGTATTCGCGACCAAGTCTGCAGATGTAGCCAAGGAAATCGTTGACGACGCCTCCAAGCGACTCTCGCTCGGCCTGCTTTCACCGCTGGACTACCAGAAGGCGGTTGCCGAGTATTCCGACCGCGAAAGCGCGAGGCTCGAAGCCCTAGACAAGCTCCGCAGCGCAAGGCTCACCCTTTTGCTGAGCCTTTCTTCGTCGGAATACATGCAGGACACGCGTCCCATCGCCATCCACCCCGATTTCAGTATCGATTCCTCCATACTCCTCGATACAAAGGACCTTCAGGACTCCATCAAGATGATGCATCCTGTCTACTTGTACCAGAAGGCAGACCTGGAATTGCGAGAAACCGTACTGAGCGCCCACAAGTCGAGTTTTTTACCCACGCTAGACCTTATCGGCAGCTACGGCATCCGCAGCCGCGACGATAACGCACGCACCGCCGTACACAACTTCAAGGAGACAAAGCGCAGGCAGACCGTTCTCGCCGGGGGTATCGAGTTCGTTGTCCCGCTTTTCGCCAACATCAAGGAACGTCACCAGATGGCCGCCGAAAAGGCCAACGTACGTTCTTCCGAAATGCGCCTGTCCCTCGTACTGGACAAGCTCTTGGAAGAATTCCGCATATTGCGCAAAAGGACAGACGAAGTGAGGAGCCAGTTCCAGTACGGCGAAACATCCGTAGACTTCCATAAGAAAGAGCTCGAAGAAGAATTCAAGAAAATGAAACTGGGCAAGAGCAACTACCACCAGATTTTCGATATCGAAGAAGATTTGCAAGAAGCCCAGAGACGGCATCTCGAGACCATCCGGATGCTCCATGTGATCGACATCCGTGCATCCAAGGCCAAGGGAAAGCTCCTTTTACAGAACAAGCTCGAAAAATGGCACGACGGGAAACTGTTGCTGCGGGAGGACCTGCTAAGTGAGTAATCCAGAAATGAACGTGGACCCGAACGTCCTTATTAAGGCCCTGCAGGGAGCGTTGAATTCTTCGAACAAGAAGATCGTGCAGCTCAATTCCGTCGTGGATATTGCACGCAAAGTCAACGAGACAAACAAGTTCAAGACCGCCTTGCTCGCCTTCGCCGGCGAAATCGCCGACAGGTTGCACGCCGAACGCGTGAGCATCGGATGGCTAAAGCATGACTACATCCAGCTCAAGGCCATAAGCCACACCGACCGCTTTGAAAAGAAAATGCAGATTGTGCAGGATTTGGAAGCGGCCATGGAAGAAGCCTACGAACAGGATGCCGCCATACTCTTCCCGGCACCCGAGAACGGTTCCGCCCTGACGCGCTCCCACGAGCAGTATTCAACAAAGCACAATGCGGGCAACCTGCTCTCGGTCCCTATACGCCATAACAACGACATCATGGCGGTGGTCACCTGCGAAAGGGCCAAACAGCCCTTTACCGATATTGACGCCTCGGAAATTTTCCTTGTCGCCACCCTTACCAGTGCGCGCATCAAGGAACTGTACCAAAAAAGCAACTGGTTCGGCGCCCGCATGGTACGCCAGACCCGGAACCTTTTGGCAAAGTGCCTCGGCTTCGAACATACGTGGGCAAAATTCTTCGGCATTCTCGCAGCCTCCTTCGCCGTATTCGCGGCGATATTCCCCCTCCAATACAAGGTGAACGCCCCCGCCATTCTCAAGACGGACAAGGTGATGTACCTTACCGCCCCCTTCAACGGGTTTATCGACAGCGTTTCGGTAAAGCCCGGAGACATCGTGTACAAGGGGCAGGAACTTATGCGGCTCGACCAAAAGGAACTCAAGCTCGAAGAAGCGAACCTCCTTGCCGAAGAGCAGAACAACCGCCGCGAAATCCAGAAAGCACAGGCCAACCAGATGCTGGCCGACATGAGAATCCACCAGGCCCGCCTGGCACAGACTCTGGCCAAATTGCAGACGGTACGCTACAAGCTTTCCAAATCTGTCATATACGCAACGGCTGATAGCGCCATCATCATCGAGGGCGACCTGCAAAAGAGAATCGGCGCCCCCGTAAACCAAGGTACAGAACTGTTCCAGATGGCACTCATCGAGAACATCTATGTCGAAGTGGATGTCGCCGAAGAGGAAATCAAGAACGTCAAGACTGGTGTCAAGGGATTCCTCGCACTCAAAAGCCGTCCCGACTTGACATTTGAATTCAATACGGACAGGATTACCCCGACCGCCACGGTCAAGGAACAGGAAAACGTATTCCCCGTCAGGGGCGAACTCCTTGGCAGGGCACCGAACTGGTTCCGTCCCGGAATGACAGGCATCGCCAAGATTCTTGCCGGCAAAAAAACGTTGTGGTGGATTCTGAGCCACCAGGCACTGGACTACTTGCGCCTCAAGCTCTGGTGGTAAAGCAAATCCTTGTATTTACTGATAGTCTTTCACGCAGCGGAGAGACAAGCCCCTATTCTCATCAACGGCATCATACGTGACGTCCTTGCTGTCGTATGTCATGCCATAGGATTGGGCGCTAGTATTATCTATAAAATTCGATGTCCAGAACAAGGCTATCGTAGATTCACCATAGAACGAACCATACGAGTAATAGCCTCCCGGCAGTGCCGCAAAGCCAAGATCATCGGTTCCTTTGACACCTTCATTCCATCCGTCTTTCGAACGCAGCATCGCACCAGACGAATCTTCTTCCTTTTCCAATTCAAACAACAGCAACCATTCAGCCGTCGAAGAAACATGCCAACCCTCTGGGCACAAACCATGGAACGGATTGGCTACGTTGCATTTTTTCCCGTAGCCGCATTCTTCTTCTGTCCTGTTGAGCACCGCTGCCCACGTATAGAGCCTGCCGTATTTTTTGCAATTTTCTTCTTTATTATCGTAGCACCAGCTCTGTTTTCCGTCATTAAACGCATAATTCAGATTCTCCGTCATCCATGTCATGGCGTTTTCACCTTCGCCAATAACAGCATAACGGTACACCTGATTATCACGTACATCTACAAAGTATTTGTCTAAATCAAACAAGACCCCTTGAACGCAGAATTTTTCTTCGGGATTGTACGCAGAATCGAGACATAAAGCCGAGTATAGCTTCGACTCTCTTCCATCGGAACATTTGAGAACAATAACTCCGGCAGAATCGCTAGCTATTCCGCAATCGACTTTAGAGGAATCGCCCCTTTCGCCTTTTTCGCCCATGGGGCCCGTATAACCCGGAATTTGGGCGGAATCACCTTTCACGCCCTTTTCTCCAGAGGCACCGTCCTTTCCGTCCGAACCAGCGAGGCCGTCGTCACCAGCGCCACCCTTCAATTTTACCCAGTCGTTTCCATCGCAAAAATACGACGCTCCGGAATCGGCAACAAACACCTTTTTTCCGACAGCCGACGTATCGCACGACTCCGTCGAAAGCTTTTTCCCGGCAGCAAGGACTTGATCGGAATCGTCATAAACTTCGATGACCTTATTATCGCCATCACCGCAAGCTACAAGCGACAAAAAAAGCAAACAGAATGTTGCGCTACAAAACAACCCTAAAAATTTTTTGTTGTAGCGCATGTCATTCCTCCACATAATCTTTCACACAACGCACCGAAAGAGCATCGTGCTTTAGCATTCTAAAATCTACTCCGTCATCCATTCTTGGTTTTGAATGATAAAGACGTACGCTAAAAGCACTTGTTCCATCATAATTAGCATAAGTCCATAATCTAGCTTTTTGACCGATCTCACTAAATACACGGACGTCTTTAGAAACACTCATAAATCCAGCCGGTTTTACAGCCAAGCCCCAAACATCCGTACCATTGCCACTAGCACCATCATAGTCGTCCCATCCCTCTGAGGATTTGAGTTTTCCACCAATGTAATTGTAAGTTGTTGAGGAGGCATCTACCAATGCACTCCATTCCGCAGTCGTTGTCAAATGCCAGCCTTTCGGGCAAACTCCCCTAAACTTAGTCGTCGTTGAACGCACATTATCATCACCCGAGGCATAATAGCCGCATCCCTCGCAATCCGAACTGAACTTGGCAGCACTATCCGCTGCCGCCGACCACGTATAGAGACGGCCATATTCCTTGCAGTTTTCAGGATCGTCATCATAACAATAGCTCTTGGCGGAACCCTCGTTGTAATCGTAATTCAGGTTTTCAGCCATCCAAACACGATTGCCGATTTCGACAAAACCATAAACTTGGCCGTCTCTCTCATCGCACAACTGGTTTGCAGGATTATACGGTTTTCCGCCACAAGAAAAGATTTCCCCATTCACACAAGCCGCTTTTTCCGGGTCAAACGGGGTATAGCCACATATAGACTTGTACATTTTCACGGAATCCGCATTCTCCCCATCGCCGCACTTGATAACGACAACGCCATCCTTATCACTTGCAATTTTGCAGCTCGTCCCCGCGACACCATCATCGCCCTTGGGGCCCTGGGGGCCTTTTTCGCCCGGAATGCCTACCCCATCATCACCCTTGGGGCCATTTTCTCCCTTTTCACCATCTTTTCCGTCTTTGCCGGCCTTGCCCGGTTCGCCCTTCAGCGAAGTCCAGCTTTTGCCGTCACACATATAGAATTCCGTAGAGTCCACAACATAAAGTAGTTCACCCAAGCTCGTAGAATCACAAGTCTGATTTTTCAGGCTATCCCCTGCAGCCAACACGGCGATGTCGTCGTTATGGTATACGGTAGTTTCGGTAACCGAATTGCTGCAAGCAACCAAAAACAGCATTCCGACTAAGCTAATAAATTCAGCACAAAAGAACTTGTTTTTCATTTGTTCCCCATTAGTTTGTGCAAATTTATAAACTTTTTTTATAGTCGCACTGTTTTTTTTATTAAATTATTTATTACTTTCGTAATGGTTACATTCTGTTCACATAGCCAATCCGGGGTTCCAAACTCAAAAATTTCGGCTTAAAATAGGGCGAAAAACGCAAATTCCCCCTACTGGGGCTTAGGAAAATCGAGCTTTTTTATTTATATTAAATAAAAAGTTACCTTGCCAGGTATTCTCCTATGAAAAAAACAATCTTTGCATTACTTCTGCTTGGCTTGTCCCTATCTAGCGCAGCGATCGAACTTCCAAACATCGACCGCACGGACAAGGTTCACGAACGAAGATATTTGGACTCCATTAACGTCTATCACCGTCGAGCAATCCGCGTAAACCAGGTTGGCTTCAGACCCCAAGACCTCAAGTTCGCCTATGTGGCCGACCCTTCGGAAACCAACTTCAAGGTCATTGACGCCAATAGCGGCACCGAAGCCTTGAGCGGCACGTTAACCTTGATTGACGATCACGTGATTAAGCCCAACATGTGGGTCGACGGTGCGTTCAATTCCATTACAACAATGTACCACATGGGCTCGCGGGATACGAGCACCAAGACCGAAGCCCTTTACCGAGCCGATTTTTCGGCACTTTCTCCCAGCACGCCGGGACAATATTTTATTGTTGTAGGGAATGATACATCTGCCACTTTTGATATCCACCCCTATGTTTTTAATGCCATATTAGAAAATGCGTTGAAGTTCTTTGGTATTCAGCGTTGCGGTAACACCAAGTCCCATTTTCATGCGGCATGCCATTTGAAAGATGGTTCGGCTATTGGTCATGACTTGACGGGTGGTTGGCACGATTGCGGCGACCACTTTAAACCCTCCGAAACTCTAGGCTATGTCGCTTACGCTTTGATAACGACATACCTTGTGTATAAGGACAAGGCCGAAGACCGTTATGGTGAATCTTACGATGATACAGTGATTGTCGATGGTGTCCCTGATATTTTGTGGGAAGCCAAGATCGGTGCCGATTACATCTTTAAACTTTATAAGGCATCGAAAGCGGATGGCCTTATTGAAAAACATGATATGTGGCATACCGTAGGCAGTATATTAGATCACGCTTTTTGGGACCAGCCGGAAAGACAAGATGCCCAGGCTTATGAGCATGGCGGCCCCGACCGCGATGTCAGTGATTCGATAGGTTCCTATGCAGGTTCCTTTGCTGCTACATTGGCTTATTTCTCTGTGGCATGGAAAGATTACAACCCGGTTTATGCAGATTCCCTTTTGGAGGCTGCCAAGGATATTTACAAGAATGTTGCTTACTATCATTCCCCAGCGGTACACGGATATCAATCATCGTCCATTCCTAGCGATCTTTATCCGGGTGGCAATAGTGAATTCAATATGAATGACGACCTTGCCGCTGGAGCTCTCGCCTTGTGGTATGCGACCAAGGACACCTCGTACCAGTTCGATTTGTATAAGGATTTGAAAATCCATGACAATAGGGTGAATTATGGAAACAATAATGAACCTGGCGATGCTGGTGCTTACTTTAGAGGAGGTTTCTTGGGAGTCCTCAGCGGTTTTTATCCTGGTGGCTGGATGACCGACTATGAAAACGTCCATACCTACGTGTTATTTTCGTTCCTTAAGCTAATCCTGGCCGACAAGGATACGGCACTAACGTACAATGTGGGGGAACTAGAACGCGATACCCTTATACAACGTGCTACAAACGCCTTGCGGCGCGCGACTGCTGACGGTACGAAAGGCGATAAGGTTATATGGAATAATAGATGGGGGACAATTCATGCGGTTCCTCCGTACGATATTCTTTACCCTACAGCGTGGGGGCTTAATCGTTACAATATGGGTTCCGCCAATGCCGTCTTTATGCTTTCGGAAGTGCTTCCGGATGGGCCTGAAAAACAGGCGTATTTTAACCTAGCTCTCGAAAATATTTATTATACCTTGGGCGCGAACCCTTGGGATATCTCTTTCATGATGGGTGCAGGCGACAAAAACCAGAACCATCCGCATAACCGAACTTCTAACCCAGATGGATATGATGCTGGTGGAAAGCCTTATAAATACAGGTGCCCGCGAGGAGCCCTGATGGGCGGCTATTTCCCCGACATGACCTTGGAAGATTACTGGCAAGATTACACAAAAACAGAAACTTGCATCGACTTCTCGGCACAGCTTTTGATACCTGTTCAACGCCTTGCCGAAGTCTTACCGCCCGATAACGAGGGTCCCCTGTTCAGCAACATTCAGGGAACTCCCATTTCCGAAACTTCTGCCATTGTAAGCTGGGATGCAGACGAAGTTTCCCTGGTAACGGTTTTCTATAGTACGACCCCAGACAAGATGAACGCCAAGTCGGTCCAGCAGGACCACGCTTCCAAGGGCGGAGCCGTGACCCTCGAAGGTTTGGAAATGGGAAAAACCTATTACTTCTTCCTGGAAGGGGTAGACGTATCGCCCAAGCACAACATTACCACCGACGACAACCACGGCCAATGGTACCAGTTCACAATGACTCTTGAGCCCGTCACTATCAGCGGCGTAACCATTTGCCAGGTAGACAACCGAAGCGCCAAGATTTACTGGTGGACCAACGTTCGTTCGAACGGCGTCGTAAAATACGGAACGTCGATGTCGGCACTGAACGCGTCGCAGTCCTCGACAGACGGGGCCGTCTTGTTCCACGAAGTTGAGCTCAAAAATCTTTCTCCCGGCACCACCTACTACTTCTCGGTATCTTCGGGCATGAGCGAAGATAAGAACGGAGGCTCGGGATACAGTTTCACTACCGAAAGCGAAGCTTCCTACGCAGATCTCGTGATTACGATTAAGCCAAGCGCTTATCAAGATGAAACTGAATGCAATCATGCGAATGGATGGAAAAACTGTAGGGAATTTATTGTTGAAATCGACAATAACGACACGCTTGTGTTTGAAGATTTTGAACTCCGCCTGTATTTGGGTGCGAAAGCCGATGCCATTGCTCCTGCTAGCGACATAAAGCATGTTTTTGATGGAAAAGGCAAAGAACAGATGAACTGGAGCACCCAGCTAGTCACTTTTGGTCCGCAAACGGCCGATGCTACCGGACAGTATTATTTGCCCATTACCATCAAGGATAAACTTTATGTCTCGGGGCGTATTATTTTCCAGATTAAGTGGAATTATGGACTTAACTTCGGCGACTTCAGTGGCGACGGTTGGTCTCTTAGGCCGCATTTGGATCCTGACGACCCGGTGCCTTTCGAAGGCGTTGACCTGACGAACGCTCCGTACTTTACCGGTTCTGAAACAGACCAGGTTGAAAGGTTCCCGAACGGAGATACGCTCCCCGCTTTTATAGAAAACCCCTATATTCCGGTCTACTACCACGGCAAGCATATCTTTGGGTATAGTCCGGAAGACACTCCGGAAACAGGGCCCCAGGTGCACCGTACGATATCCATTAATTTTGAAGAGCCATTCAAGAGCCCCTATTACTCCGTTGAGAAACTAGACTACAAAACAACCTATAAAGGAACCAGCAAGGTCACTCCGACCGGATTCCTCGACGACTTCGAAATGAACGGAGTTTCACAGTTCGGCCGCACCATATACGATCCGGACACCCGCAAGGATGCTTTTATATTCGGGCTCGACACGACACTCGCCTACGGCAACAACTACATGGAATGGGTCAGCTGGCACAACCACGGAGCCAACCTGAGCGGCAGCTACGACTGTGCCTGCGCCGTGGTCCGTAGCAACGTGGAAATTGACACCATCACAACCCCGCCGGAAGAACGCTACCTGTCTTTCACTACCAACCCGATTAGCGCCTATACAGGCAAGAAGGCGGAGGTCCACGTACAGCTGTTTGACAGCACGCTCACCCCGATTACTACAGAACGCGTAAGCCTCCAGATCAGTTCCGAAAACGGCCTCGCCAAGTTCTACGCTACAAGCGACGCGACCGTATCCGAAGGAAACGGTTTCACAGTCGATATCGTAAACGGCGAAGCGGTATTCTACGTCAGCGCCGACGTGTCCATGGAAACCCTGCTCCATGCGCTTGGTCCCACCACGTCTAAGGTGCGCTACAACGATTCGCCCACCAAACTCATCATTCAGGATTTACCGCCATGGCCCATCATCGACCTGGCAAGAATGGTTGACACGGACTGCAACGGCGTCCCGGACGCTTTCGACATCACGCTCTCCAACGAGTACATGGCCGACCAGCAGCAATCCTTCAATTCCGTCAAGTTCGTTTATGGCAACGACACGCTGACATCCAACAAAGTCATTTCGCAGAGCGGCAAAAACCTGATTGTCGCGGCCGATATTGCCGACACCTCCATAAATTCGAACCCGACCGGGAGCATTACGCTCATAAGCAATATCGCAGGCAAGCAGGAATCGTCTACCGACTTCTACCAAGACGGCATCGCGCCCACGCTTGTCTCGGCCTCCGTGCTGGAACGCCTGGACACCGCCACCACCGACCGCGTGTACTTGCAGTTCAGCGAGCCCATCCAGGCTCCCGGACTCTCCTGGCCCACCAAGGTCATGCCCAACGACAAGTCTATCACGGTTAAGGCAGCAAAGCTATACAACGACAGCTTGAACATCTGGGAATACGAAATCGAATTCGACGCAGGCGGAGCTTCCCAGATTACCGAAGGCATGCAGGTCCAGTTGCTTTCTACCAGCAACATCCACGACCTCGCGGGCAACGGCATCGGCGACTGCCCGCCGGCAATCCTCCCCGTACTCCTGAAGATTCGCCCCGTGCCCATGACGTACGCAAGCATTTCGGACCCGAACGAAGACGGCATTGCCGACCACGTCGACATCATCTTCTCGCAGGCGGTCGATGCAAAGCACACGCCCGAAAAGATTTCCATCGAATTCGGTAGCGCAACGCCCGAAACACTGTGGGTCGAAAAATCCCAGTTCAAGTTCGATGCGGCGAAGACAAGCGTTTCCATCAGCCTGAGTCCCACCTTTGCGCTCGGCAACACAAACGGCCCGTACGAAGGAATCGTGGCCGGCAAGAACCTCGTGGGCGCAGGCCTCGTGATGCAGCACCTCGGTACGGGAGCCTCCTACGAGAGCAACACCGTTCTCGCCGAAGACAAGGTCGGACCGATATTCGTCTCGGCTTCCGTACAGAACTCGAACTTCAACACGGCCAACATGAACTTCAGCGAGCCCGTCAATATCATCGATTCTTCCAGGGTGCTGTTCCTGCGCGAACGTGACGACCTCTTCGCCAAGAGGACCGACGTTTACCGCTGGGCGCTGAGGCCTTCTATCTTGAACATCATCGACACGAGCGAGAGTTTCATCATGGACGGCGACCGCGTGCGCCTTGCACCGCTCGACCAGAGCGCCTTCGTCGACATGAGCGGCAACAGCCCCGCCACAAACAACCCGTGGGTGACCGTGGGTGGCGAAGGCGACCCGAAGATTACCTTCAACGTGTATGTCCGCGACAGGCTTTCCAGAATCAACACGGCCGTAGGCAACGCGACTCCGGAAGACCCGACCATGGTGCTGTACATCATGAACCCGTTCACGCGCAAGCTTGACGCCATCAACGCAAGCACCGGAACCGTCATCAAGCAGGGCATCGACACCACCGTCACGCCGCTTACCGGCGCCGTCTGGGTATTCGACCTCACGGTACCGCGTGGCGGATCCGTTGGCGAAAACGCCGCCTGGAGCTCGCTCGATATCTCGTACGACCTGCCCATCTACACGAACCTGGGCTCGTTCGTCAACAGGCTTTCGGGCAAGTACAGCATCAATCCGGCCACTTACCTCTCTTCCACCAACAAGATTACCATGTTCGTGGAATGGACCAACGTGGCAGGAATCGGCGTCCGCTCCCAAAACGGCCGCGCCGTCGGTACTGGCGCCTACATCTACAAGGCGGAACTCAAGACGAAGTTCATCCCCAATACCGAGAAAGACGCCAAGACGCAGGAAAGGTTCAGCGTAGGCGAATCCTTCGACAAGACGAAGGTATTCGGCATAAAGCGCCAGAACGGCACCAACTAGCCTTGTTGCACGTATAACAACCAAGAAAACGCGAGTTCCTCGCGTTTTTTTTCTTTTCCCGCAATTTTTTTATATGTTTCTTAGCAGGTATGCAAGAAGCCCTGTTTTCAAACTCCCCCACCGACCTGATCCTATCCATCGTAGGATTCATTCTCGTCGTTGCATTCCCGTTCACCATCAGCCAGAAAACAAAAGTCCGGCAACTGCCCAGGGCCCTGCAGCAGTTTGTCGCGACCCTCCTCATCTGGAACTTCGCGCACATCATTGGCGATGCCGTAATCGGAACGGCAAATAGCCCGGCAGCCTACATCCTGTTCGGCATCCAGGCGATGGCCTGGATTCAGGCGGGAGACTCCTCCCGGCACGTCGCCGAGATAAGCTTTGTCGCACGCAGGACTCCCCTTTGGCGAATCAAGCACATCGTGGCCGAAATATGCGTCATCACGGCCACGGTCATGTTCTGCATCAACCAGGAATGGATGGTCCAGACTTTCGGCATCCCGTTCCTGGGGCTCGAACAGCATCCGGCATTCGTCGTCTACGGCATGCTGTTCATGATTTTCGTGGTGCCCGATCTGGCCTTGACGTTCTATAACATGCTCAGGCGCAGCCTGCACATGAGCGACCAGACTCTCGTGCAAATAAACGTGTACATGCTTACGGCATTCGGGTTCTTCGTCCTCTTCCCGCTCACGCTCGATTTCATAATCCCGCTGGCCTACAATTTCCAGAATTCTCCCGAGCCCGTGACCTTCTTGCAGTGGTTCCAGTACTGCACCATCTTCATCGCCATCCTGTGCGGACAGTATTTCACCTCGGTATCCTTCAAGAACAAGAGCGCCTGGTGGTTCCTCAACGGCTTTGTCCGGTACATGGGCGACTGCGTCGTCTACTTCGATTCCAAGGGCCACATCCTGTTCGCCAACCCGGCTTCGCAGCAGATTTTCCAGCTGAGCGACTCCGATATCGCCACCGTGAACGTCCAGCAGCTGCTGCCCGACATCGACACGCAGCAAGAGGCCACCTACACCAACGTGAAGGTCAAAATCAAGAACGAGCTCCACACGTTCAACGTCGGCATATTCAAGCTGAAGCAGTCCCTCACCACCTCCGTCAACGTGCTTTTGCTCAGCGACCAGACGAACCTCCTGTTCTACCAGCAGCGAATCAAGACGCTCAACCGCCAGTTCACGGAATACAAGCAAGACCTCATCCGTTACCAGGAACGCCTCGACATCTCCGAAAAGCGCTCCAAGGAAACGGAAAACATCAACGCGACGCTTATCAACGCGCTGCCCTTCCAGTTCTGGTCCAAGAACGAGAACGGCGTGTACCTGACGCAGAACATCAAGGACGTCACCATGCGCGGGAACCTCAACAAGACTACCGACGCACCGGACTCCATCAAGGTCGAAGAAATCGAGGCACGCGAAGACGGCCGCAGCAAGATTTTCACGACGTTCGAAGACGCCGACCACAACGAGATTTCTGAAGAAGAAGCTAGTATCAACATCAAGAACGACAAGCAGATTTACGTCTACCAGAACCACTTCATCCCCATCATCGTCAACAGGCCCCCGTACAAGGTTATCGGCCTTAAGATTGACATGAGCGAAGAAAAGCGCCTGGAACGCGAAAGAAACATGCTGCGCGAGCAAAAGATTATCCATTCGCGACTCGAAGACCTCGGTACGGCATGCGGCGCCTTCGCGCACGACTACAACAACCTGCTGGGTTCGCAAATCGGGTTCTGCCAGCTGGCGCAGGAACTGCTCAATTCTGTAACGCCCACCATCCCCGACGAAAAGGTGCAGAAGAGCCTCGCCAAGGCATCGAGCTTTGTGAGCGAAGCGACTACCGCAGCCCAACGCGGCAAGCAATCGCTGAACGTGCTGCTCGATACCGTCCGCGGCAAGACAGAAAGCAAAATCCCGAGCACCGTGTTCCCGCCGGCCACAATCGTCCGCAGCGTTATAGACAAAGTAATTCTCACACTTCCGCCGAACATCCAGGTTGTTTCCGGAAAGATGAACGAGACTGCCGAAATCAAGGCGCAGGTCCCGTCGCTGGAACGTATTCTGAGCAACCTTGCAAACAACGCCATCTACGCGATGAAGGACAAGGGCGGAACGCTGAGCTTCGACGTCCAGCTCGAAACCCTGGACCACCAGCTGCTTACCCCGTACGCCCCGCCCATCCCGCCGGGATCGTACGTGAAAATATCCGTCGCCGACACCGGCACCGGCATCGATTCCGGGACCCTGGAACGCATTTTTGCCCCGTTTTTCACCACGAAAGCACCCGGAGAGGGCCTCGGATTGGGCCTTTCGAGCGCTGTTCGCCTGTTAAAAGAGGGAAATGCCTATTTCACCATACAAACTACGGTTGGCGAAGGCACGACATTTAATCTATATTGGGATTTGTACGAAGAAGAAAAGTGAAACACAAGGAGTGAGCATGGCCACGATTCTTATCATTGACGATGACGAACAGTTCAACCTGATGTTGAAGTCCGCCATGGAAATCAAGGGCTATGACGTAGAAACGGCAACGAACGGCAAAGAGGCCAAGGCCCTTTACCAGAACAAGAAGTACGACGTCATCATCACGGACATCATTATGCCCGACGTGGACGGTTATGAAGTTATTTTGGACCTCCGCCGAATGGGTATGAGCAACCGTACCATCGCCGTCAGCGGTGGTGGACGTACGGCTGCGGATGACTACCTGGTCACGGCGCAGCACTTCGATGTCGCGGCAACGTTCAACAAGCCCGTTGACCTGCAGGCGTTGAGGGCCAAGGTCGAGGAAATAATCCAGAGCCTCAGTTAAGAGAGCCCCTATGAAAATCCTGATCGCCGATTTGGATAAAACCTTTATCAGCGACATCCAGCAATCCTGGTCCCTGGCCGACTCGGAGCTGTTGGCGTGTTACGACAGGGAAGCCCTGATGCCCCTGGTCAAGAACGATTCCATAGACCTCGCCTTTATCGAGGTCCCGTTCCTGACGCTCGAAAACATGGACATGGTGAGCTACCTGAAGGAAAAAAATCCAGGTATCGAGATTTTCGTCCTCTGCGATTCCAAGAACTGGCCGGGAGCGACCGGCGCCATTAGCCGCGGGGCGAACAGCTTCTTGATGAAGCCCGTCACCGTGGGGCAGCTCGAAAGCACCGCCCAAAAAGTCCAGTCGCAGCAGCAGGCCAAGAACACGCACCAGCTGATGGAATCGCAGGTGCTCGACAGCCTTTTGGGCGATACGCCCGAAATGCGCAAGATTCTCAAGACCGTCTACAAGATTGCGCCGACCACCAGCACGGTGCTCATTACCGGCGAATCCGGCTCGGGCAAGGAATTTCTCGCGAACGTGGTGCACCGCTTTAGCAAGCGCGCTGCGGAGCCGTTCGTGGCTGTGAACTGTGGCGCCATTCCCGAAAATCTCGTAGAAAGCGAACTCTTCGGTGCCAAGAAGGGCTCGTACACCGGCTCCACCACCGACAAGAAGGGCCTTTTCGAAGCCGCGAACGGCGGTACGCTGTTTTTGGACGAAGTCGGCGAACTGTCGGCATCGACGCAAGTCAAGCTTTTGCGCTTTTTGCAGAATCACGAAATCAGGCGAGTCGGCGAGACCGAGGCGCGCTACCTGGACGTACGCGTTATCGCCGCGACA
>CADBLC010000002.1 GCA_902795385.1 Fibrobacter succinogenes
CCATGTCGATGGCGAACGGGTCATCGGTGAAGTTGCCGGTCACGATAAAACGATCTGACATATTTGCGCCTTCTTAAAGAGGTTGTTTTCTGGTAGCACCAAATATAGATAGAAACTACCGCAGTTTCAACTTATAAAAGGGCGAAACCTACATCCAAGACTGAAGTCCGACCATATCTCCAAGACAATCCCAAAAAGCTTCCCTCGAATCGGCATAAATGTATTCGTCGGCTTCTGCTCCAATCACCGTTTCATAGTCATCGTCGTAATCGTGGTAAATCTTAAGATTATCCACCAATTCCGACTTGCAGGTCTTTTCAGAAATCTGCTCAAAACCATAATGGAAACTGCACGTTTTCCCGTCATATTCGAGATCAAAACTAACATCCAGATTCCGGAAGTAGTTAATCTCGGTCTTTATATTCGAGAAAACAACGCTCTTTCCATTAACCTTGAATGCAGCCACCTCCGCATCTTCAGCAACCGCCTTAACATCAATGGACGTGCTGTCAAAGAAAGACTCGGGCGCTAAGTAACCGACAGACACAGCCCTTTGGGAATAGAAGTCTTCACCATTATTGCCTATATGAAATAAAATTGTTTGCGCAAGAATAGATTTGCCAAAAGAATATTTGCTGTTAGGGACTTCCTCCATCAAGAAGGAATCCTCCCCAACAGACATCAGAGAAAGGACATTGTTCATGAAAGGATTTACATAGGTGTGGGGATCTTCATGATACGAGGTAACGTATTCCCATGTTCCCAAGATTCCCCGATGAGAATCCGAGACAAACACATCCACAGCATGTAAGGTATCGCCCGAACTTTCGGCATCATAATCGTTAACTTTTTCATCAGGAGATCCAACCAATTCCTCGGTACTCTTTATTATCAAGGTATCCCCATGAATACTGTACCTGTATGTAATCGCGAGCTTGATTCGGTTGGGTTTCCACGCCAAATGATTATCATCAGGTCCCGAACAACTTCCGGCTTCATAGGCAACAACATACGTTAAAACGCTGTCAGCCTCGTTCAAGGAAAAGGAAACACATTCAACATTTTCCAAGCCGGCATATTTTTTAATAATACACTTGCCCGGCACAAGCGCAGACGCTCCGGCACCATCAGAAAATTCACCGGCGTTGCTGCTGGAATCGTCCCCGCAGGCCACAAAGGCGAACGGAATTAGACAAAATAAAGCTTTAAAGATAACGTTTTTCATATTCGCAAATTTAAATAAAAAACCGACAAATTGAATTGCCGGTTTTGAATAATTTTTAGCGAGCAACGAAGTTATACGCCGCTTATAAATCGATAATCTTATCGTTCTGCAAGAGTTGTTCGAACGTCTGGCGCTCGCGAATGACCTTGAGTTCACCGTTGGTGTACATGGTCTCGGCGGCGTAGCGGCGGCTGTTGTAGTTGCTGCTCATGGCGGCACCGTAGGCGCCGGCGTCATGGAGAATCAGCAAGTCGCCGACCTTGGCCTTCGGGAGCTTGCGCGTTACCACGAAGCCGCCTTCTTCCTGCGTGAACACGTCACCGGATTCGCAAAGCGGGCCTGCCACCACAGCGTCGACCATCTCGTTCATATCGCGACCGTCGCGGGCGATGATGGAAATGCCGTGATAGCTACCGTAGAAACTCGGGCGAACGAGGTCGGTAAAGCCAGCGTCAAGCAGGTAGAACAAGTTATCGCCCTGTTTTTTGACGGCGCGGATTTCGGCCATCAGGTAACCGCTTTCGGCCACCAGGTAGCGTCCCGGTTCGACTTCCAGGTGAACCTCGTGGCCGATGCTCTGCTGGATGTTCTTGCGGGCCTTGTCCCACAGGTCGTAGTAGGCCTGCATGTCGATGCGGTTGCCCTTGTCTTCTTCGTGGTACGGAATCGGGAGGCCGCCCCCTGCACTGATGGTGCGGAGGTGAGAGCCCAGGCGGCGGCTAGCGTCCACCATGGCGTCGCAAACCTGCGAGAGGTGTGTGGAGTCCTGTGATCCACATGCCGTTTGCCTGCGCGAGCTTGACGCAGTCCTTGATCTGCTCGTGCCACACGCCGTGCTTGCTGAGCGGGCCGCCGGTATTCACCTTGCTCGAATGCCCGTGACCGAAACCCGGGTTCACGCGGAGCGTGAGTTCCGACCTCACGCCGAAATCGGCGAGCTGCTGGATCATGTCGGGCGAACCCACGTTCACCGCGATGTCGTACTTCTTCACGAGTTCAAGCGCGTCGTGGTCAAAAATATCTGCGGTGTAGACAATCTCAGGAGCCTTGCCCTTCTGGACACCGCCCTTGAAACCCGCCTTGAGGGCGCGGACGATTTCACCGGCAGAGACGGCATCGACCACGCCGCCGAGTTTGCGCACGAGCGCCACGATGGAGAGGTTCGGGCATGCCTTCTGGGCAAAACGCACGGTGTCGAATACCTGGACTTCCTTCACGCGCTTCTCGATGGTGGCGCGGTCATAAATCCAGAGGGGGGTGCCGTACTGTTCAGCAGCCTTCACAAAAACTTCTTGGGGAATAGAATAGTTTGCCATGGGGACAAATTTAGTTTTTAGACGAGAGACGAGAGACGAGAGACGAGAGAAAATGGCACATATAAGCAAGTCGGAAACGGCCCCTCGCCCACAATATTACATAAAATTAGACGTGCTTGATCTTGTTGTCGCCAGCGTCCCAGTTCTTGCCGTCGCATACGAACTTGTATTCGTAGTCGCCAGCGGCGAGAGACATCTTGGCTGTCCAAAGACCGGTCTTCTTGTCCTTCTTGAGCATGTCCTTATCGACAGCCCAGTTGTTGAACGTACCGGCAACAGAGACGGTCGTTGCGAGCGGGCAATCAGCGACGAATTCCACCGCGACCTTCTTCGGGGCGGCAGCCTTCGGGGCGGCCTTCTTGGCCGGAGCCTTTTCGACAGCCTTCTTGGCAGCAGGCTTTGCACACGCCTTGGCGCAAGCCTTCTTTTCGGCGGCCGGCTTGGCGGCAGCCTTCTTGGCGGGGGCCTTTGCGGCCTTGTTTGCGGTTGTTTTTGTCATTTTTTTAATCTCCTACTTGTCTGACGAAGCAAAATTAGTAAAAAAGGGGGGCCGTGGCTAGCTTTTATATGTTTTTTTGTTTAGTTTAAATTAAGCCATTCGGAGGTTTGCATGACACTGATGATAATCCAGCTATTGATTGTACTGCTCGCACTCTATGTAGGCTCACGCTACGGGAGCCTCGCGCTTGGCGCCATCTCGGGCATCGGCCTTGCGATTCTGGTTCTCGGGTTCGGGCTGCAGCCGGGCAAGCCCCCTACCGACGTTATCTACATCATCATTGCGGCCGTGACCTGCGCCGGCATCATGCAGGCCTCCGGGGGCATGGATTGGCTTATCCAGATTGCGGAGAGGCTCCTGCGTAAGCACCCGAACCACATCACGATTCTCGCCCCGCTCTGCACGTTCTTCCTCACAGTTCTCGTGGGTACCGGGCACGTCGTGTACACCTTGATGCCCATCATCTGCGATATTTCCCTTAAAAAGGGCATCCGCCCGGAACGCCCCTGCGGTGTCGCCTCCGTCGCCTCCCAAGTGGGCATCACTTGCTCGCCCATCGCCGCCGCAGTCGCCTCCTTCGTAATCATCTCTAACGCGAACGGCTTCGAAGTCAACAACCTGCAAGTCATCGCAATTACGATTCCCGCCTGCATTTGCGGCCTCATGGCCGCGGCCGCCGTCTCGTACAAGCGCGGACTCGACCTCGATAAAGACCCCGCCTTCCAAGCCCGCCTAAAAGACCCGCAGATGAAGGAATACATGTACGGCAGCACCGCCTCCGTTGTTCCAGATTATCGGCCACGATATCCGCCCGCAATTCCCCACCGGCAAGGTCGTCGACGGCGTGGCACAGGTAAAACCGCTCGCCATGAACATCATCATCCAGATTGTGATGATAACGGCGGCCGCGTTCATGATTATCTGCTGCAAGGCGAGCCCCAAAAAAGCCGTCTCAGGCGCCGTGTGGCAAAGTGGCATGGTCGCCGTTGTCGCCATTTACGGAATCGCCTGGCTTGCCGACACCTACTTCGCGAACTACATGGACGTGATGCAGGGCGGCCTCAAGGACATCGTGCAGCATTACCCGTGGGCCATCGCGTTCGCGGAGCGTGCTCATCAACTCACAGGGCGCCGTCGTGGTCGCCATGCTCCCGCTCGCCTACAGCCTCGGCATCGAAGGCCCGGTGCTCCTGGGCGTGCTGCCAAGCGTGTACGGGTACTTCTTCATCCCGAACTACCCCTCCGATATCGCGACCGTGAACTTCGACCGTTCGGGCACTACCGTCATTGGCAAGTACCTGCTGAACCACAGCTTTATGCTACCGGGCCTTACGAGCGTCATCGTCTCGACTATCGTCGGAACACTGCTCGTGAAGATTTTCTACTAAAATTGCCTATTTTAGGTTGCCTATTTTAGGCAATTTTTGGTTTATCGTGAAACGCAACGCACCGAGCGGAAATCCCCCTTCGGGAACGCGTTCATGTTTGTCGACTTGCTGCTGAAATCCAGGAACAGATAATACGCGAGATCGTCGGGCGTTGTCGATGCACTCCAGAAGTAGGCGTAGCCGCCAATGCCGTCGTATTTCGCAGCGCGCTCCGACTCAGCATCGCCCGGGACCTCGACGGCACCGCGGTAACCTGCGGGCAGTGCATTAAAGCCGAGCGCGTCGGTGCCGTTTCCCTTCTTGAACCAGCCACTGGTAGCCTTGAGGGATTCACCAGCCTGCGCAGCACCGCCCGCCTCCACGACAAGTGAAGCGTACTCCGCGCTATCCGGGAGATGCCAGCCTCCGGGGCAAGCCACTCGCGCATCGTCCCAGGTATAGAGCCGCCCGTACTTATCGCAGTTGCGGCTGTCGTCTTCTGGGCACACGCTACCCTCGGTCGCGAAATTCAGGTTCTCCGCAAACCAGGTGAGGCCACCAATCTTCACTACGTCGTAGCTCTGGCCATCGCGCGGGTCGGTAAACGACTCGGAACAGGCAGCAAGAAGCACTGCGAAAAGAACGGGGATGGCAGAGAATGCGCGACGCATGGGGAAAAAAATAATAAACGATTCCGCCCTGTTCGGCCATTCCATGCGCATTGCCGCCTGTTTCCTGCACGAACCAGAAAATGAGTTTTTGAGGCTTATAAAATGCACGGCAAGTTGTATATTTTAGTTGAAATATTTTATAGGCGGTATTTATGCTGATGGAAAAGATTGCATCCCCTGCAGATGTGAAGAAGATGGACATGAGCGAGCTCAAGGTGCTCGCAGCCGAAATCCGCACGGCGCTCCTGAACAAGATTTCCAAATGTGGCGGGCACCTGGCGCCGAATCTCGGATTCGTGGAACCGACCATCGCACTGCATTACGTTTTTGAATCGCCCAAGGACAAGATTGTCTACGACGTCAGCCACCAGAGCTACACGCACAAGATTCTGACAGGCCGCGCCGAGGCGTTCCTGAATCCGGAAAAGTACTGGAGCGTCACGGGCTATACCGAACCTTGCGAAAGCGAACATGACCACTTTATGATAGGCCATACATCGACTTCGGTGAGCTTGGCTCTCGGACTTGCCACCGCCCGCGACATCAAGGGCGAATCGGGCAACGTGATTGCCGTAATCGGCGACGGTTCCTTGAGTGGCGGCGAAGCGTTCGAAGGGCTCGACAACGCGGGCGAATACGCGACGAACTTTATTGTGGTGGTGAACGACAACGAGATGTCCATCGCCGAAAACCACGGCGGCCTTTACGGGAGCCTCGCGGAACTCCGAGCCACGCAGGGCAAGAGCGAAAACAACTATTTCAAGAGCCTCGGATTCGACTACCTGTATGAAGAACAAGGTAACGACATCGAATCGCTCATCGCCGCATTCCAGCAGGTGAAGGATTCCACTAAACCCGTGGTCGTGCACATCCACACGCTCAAGGGCAAGGGCTACAGCTTCGCCGAGAACGCGAAGGAAGGCTTCCACTGGGCAGCACCATTCGATATCCCGACCGGCGTCATCAACTGGGGCAGCGGCGAATCGTATGGCGGCATCCTCGGCGACTACCTGATGAAGAAAATCAAGGCCGACCCGAAAGTCGTCGTGATTCATTCCGCAGTGCCTGCAGGCATCGGGTTCTTTGCCGAGCAGCGCAAGGAAGCGGGCAAGCAGTTTATTGACGTGGGCATCGCCGAAGAGCACGCGGTCGCGCTCGCATCAGGCCTCGCGAAAGGCGGTGCAAAGCCTGTGTACAGCACGCACGGCACGTTCATCCAGCGCACCTACGACCAGCTTTCGCAGGACCTCTGCGCAAATAACAATCCGGCGACGATTCTCGTGACCATGTCGGGCGCCGACGGCATGAACGACACCACGCACCTCTGCATTTTCGACATCCCGATGATGTGCAACATCCCGAACCTGGTGTACCTCTGCCCCACTTGCGTGGAAGAGGCTATCGCCATGATGGATTACGCCATTGACCAGACGGAACACCCGATGGCCATCCGCATCCCGAATGGCGTAACGCACCGTCGCGAGGAATTCGACAAGGATTACTCCAAGCTGAACACGTACAAAGTCGACAAGCGCGGAAGCAAAGTCGCACTAATCGGTCTCGGCAGCTACCACGCCCTCGCCGAAGAAGAAACCGCAGAACTGGCAAAGCAGGGAATCAACGCGACCATCGTCAACCCGCGTTTTGCGACAGGCATCGACGAGCAAACGCTCGCGAGCCTCGAGAAAGACCATCAGGTTGTCGTGACGCTCGAAAATGGCGTCATCGACGGAGGCTTCGGCGAAAAGATTGCCCGCTTCTACGGCAACACAAGCATGCGCGTACTCGTAAAGGGCCTCAAGAAGGAATTCTACGACAAGGTCCCCTACGGGCAGCTCATGGAACGTAACCGCCTCACGCCCAAGCAAATCGCTGAAGACGTGATGGCCGCACTGAATTAACCATTTTCAAAAATCCCTAGAGGTCCCAATGACGAACAATGTCCTCAAAATCGCTATTCTAGGCTGCGGTCACATCGCAACGAAGATGGCCAAGGCCGTCAAGGCGCTCGAAACGCGAAACATGGGCGTAGAATGTTATGCAGTCGCATCGCGCACGCTTGACAAGGCGAAACAATTTGCCGCCGAATACGGCTTCGGCCGCGCCTACGGCAGCTACGAGGAGCTCGTCCAGGACGCGGACGTGGATTTGATTTACATCGCGACCCCTCACTCCGAGCATTACAACAACATCTTGCTTTGCCTAGAGCACAACAAGAACCTGCTCGTGGAGAAAGCCTTTACCGCGAACGCCCTGATGGCATCAGAAGTAATCGCACTCGCCGAAGAGAAGGGCGTGTTCATGTGCGAAGCCATGTGGACCCGCTTTTTGCCCGCGGTGCAGATGGTGAAGGACTGGATTTTGGCCGGGAAGATTGGCAAGGTCGAAAGCGTGGAGGCAGACTTCTCGATGCCGCTTTCGCATATCGAAAGATTGAAAAATCCCGCGCTTGCAGGCGGCGCACTCCTGGATTTGGGAATATACAGCCTCACGTTCGCAGACATCTTCTTGACAGATGAGGAAATTTGCAAAGAGATCCCCGCCTCCGCGGGGATGACATCGAGTGGGAACGGCACAGCGAATCATATCGTGCAGACAAAAACAAAGTGCGTCAAGTTCCATACGGGCGTCGATGCCACAGACTGGATTGATCTAGTCTATGCGAACGGTCAGGTTGCGCACCTAAAAACATCTATGGTGGCCCCGCTCAAGAACGAAGGCGTCATCTACGGTACCGAAGGCTTTATCCGTGTGCAGAACCTCAACGACATGGTCGAAATCCAGCTATTCGACGTTGCCGGAACGCTCGTAGAATCCGTGCAGCCGCCCCGCATTGAGAACTGCTACGAATACGAAGTGCTGGGCTGCAAGGCCGCCCTCGAGAAGGGCTTGATGGAATGCCCCGAGATGCCGCACAGCAAGACCATGCAGATGATGACGCAGATGGACTCGCTCCGCGCGCAGTGGGGTGTAAGTTACCCGTTCGAGCTCAGCCCGGGAGAAGTCTGGGACCGCAGTGGCGACAAGTCGTTTCTCGAAGTTTATGACATCGAGACCGGCGAATCAAAACTGCTCAAGGAATTCGACTGCGTTATCGAAGCGCCCAACTGGAGCGCCGACGGCAAATTCCTCACGTACAACAGCGAAGGGCGAATCTACAAATTCGAAATCGCCACGGGCGCCATCACCGAAGTCCCGAGTCACTTCGTGAACAACTGCAACAACGACCATGTACTCGCCCCCGACTGCACCGGGCTCTACGTGAGTCACCACACCAAGGAAGACGGCCTTTCGCGCATCTACAAAATTTTCTTCGACGGCCGCACGCCGGAACTCGTGACGCCGCTAGCCCCAAGCTACCTGCACGGCGTTACCGCCGACGGCAAGATGCTCGCCTACTGCGCCGAACGTGATGGCGAATACGACATCTACACGATTCCCGCTGCCGGCGGGAACGAGACGCAACTCACGACCGCGTTCGGGCTGAACGATGGTCCGGAATACGACTGCGACGGGGAATACATCTGGTTCAACTCGGTACGCACGGGCCGCATGCAGGCCTGGCGCATGAAGGCCGACGGTTCCGAACAAACGCAGATGACGTTCGATGCGCATTGGAATACTTGGTTCCCGCACATTTCGCCCGACCGCGAAAAGGTCGTGATGCTCGCCTACCACGAGCGCGACGTGCGCCCCGGCGAACACGTGCCCAACAAGAACGTGGAAATCCGGCTGATGACCGGCAGCGACGAAACCGGATGGAGCGAGCCCCGCACCATTCTAAAGCTCTTCGGCGGCCAGGGCACCATCAACGTGAACTCCTGGGCCCCCGACAGCAAGCGCTTTGCCTACGTACGGTACGAGAAGGGAAAATAAATAAATATATTGTCCTAAAAAAGGAGCCATTATGCGCAAGAATCTCGGAGTCAAGGCATTCCTGTACCCGCAACCCACTCTGGTCATCGCGACCTACAACGAAGACGGTTCCACGAATGCGATGGTGGCCGCCTGGGGCAGCATCAGCGACACGAACCAGGTGGCGATTTACGTGGCCAAGAGCCACAAGACCATGCCGAACATTCTCGCCCGCAAGGCGTTTACGGTGAGCATGGCGACCGCCAAGGTTATCAAGGCGATTGACTATCTGGGCGTCACCAGCGGCAACAAGGTCGCCGACAAGTTCTCGAAATCGGGCCTGACATCCGTCAAGAGCGAAAACGTGGACGCCCCGCTGATTGCGGAACTCCCGCTCGCGCTCGAATGCAAGCTCGTGAGCTACGACGACGAATCGGAACTCCTGCTCGGCGAAATCGTGAATGTGACCGCCGACGAATCCGTGCTTGATGCGGAAGGCAAACTTTCCGTGGAAAAGATGGAACCGGTTTGCTACGACTCCGCAGGCCACGGCTATTACGTGATGGAACGCCGCGTAGGCAACGCCTTCAGCGACGGGAAAAACTTCCAGGGATAAGTATGTTCAAGCACCTTCTTTTCGGCATGTTCATTTCGGCCGCAGTCATCGCGATGAGCGCATGCGGCGACGACAGTTCCAGCAATTCCACGACAGACGCGCCCGGGTCAAGCGCATCCATTCCTGAATCAAGTGCCGCGCCCGCAAAGGACACGGTCTGGAACAAGGCGAATCTCACGTGGTACACCTCGTGGCCGGAACCCGGCAGCGAAGAATGCGAAGACTACAACGGATGCACCTGGGCAGGATGGTTCGCAGGCCTGAACGAGCAGCAAACTGAAGAATGGGTCAGCCAGCACAACATCATCGCCGTTCACGAGAAAGACTGGAAAACCTACAAGCTCAAGACTTTCAGGCTGAAGCAGAACGGGCGTACCATCGACGCTGTCGTTTACGACATGTGTTCCGACAGCGACTGCGACGGATGCTGCACCGAGAACGCCGGAGAACTCGAGTTCCTGATCGACATCGAGAGTTATTCGTGCAAGCGCTTCACCGGTGACGGCGATTGCGACGGCGTTGTGGAATGGACTTGCCTTGACTGCGAATAACCATGCTGGTCAAAATCCTGATTGACAACATCGAAGGAAGCTGCTGTTCCCGCAAGCTCTTTGGCGAATGGGGCCTTTCGGTGTACGTGGAATTCGAGGGCAGGCGCTACCTCCTGGATACGGGAGCGTCGCACCTGTTCGCAAAGAACGCCGGAGTCATGGGGATCGACCTCACGAAAGTCGACACGGGAATCTTGAGCCACGCCCATTACGACCACAGCAACGGCATGGCAAAGTTCTTCAACGTCAACAAGACGGCGCCCTTCTACCTGCGCAAGGGCGCGGGCGAGAACTGCTACCATACGCACAAGCTGCTCGGCCGCTTTGCCTATCACGAATACATCGGCATTCACAAGGGCTGGCTAAAGCGTTTCGAGAACCGCATCAAATTTGCCGAGGGCGATGCGCAAATCGCCCCGAACGTTAACGTCGTGAGTCCGGAAAGCCGCGCCGGCATCGCACAGGCGGCAAGCCTCTCCGTCAAGGAGAACGGCAAGTACCGCTACGACAGCTTTGACCACGAGCAAAGCCTAGTGTTCGACACGCCTCAAGGACTTTTCGTGATGAACAGCTGCAGCCATGCAGGCGCCGACAACATCGTAAAAGAAATCGAGGCCACCTTCCCCGGCAAAAAGATTTATGCATTGCTCTCCGCGCCTTCGCCGAACGCCTGCGCGAACTGAACGTTCAGCACATCTACACCGGGCACTGCACCGGGAACCGCGCCTACGAAATCCTCCGCGAGACTCTGGGAGAACGCGCCCAGCAGATGTTTACGGGCTTGACAATCGAAATTTAAGTTTTTTCACGGCAAAATTGGCCAAAAGCACCCTATTGAGGAAAAAGCGCAAAATATGCAAAAATAATTCCTAAAAAGGGCGTAGATTCCAATAGCATCGTTAATTAGATATCCCAAGGACCGTCGGAAATGTCGCCCGGATAGGCGTAGACATACGCACTCGATGCCGGTTCGAGCCTGGCAAACATGGTGCGGAAATTTGTTTCGCCTTCCTGGGCAATGACCTTCGAAATGCGGCGAACCACTTCGGCGAAAGGGACTCTGCCGGACATTTCATCGTGGACCTTTTCTATCAGTTCTCTCTGCGTCATATTTTGCTCCTAGAAATGTTGACGCTATAAAGATACTTTGGGTATACGACAAATGGCGACGGATAGGTGAATTTCCGCCACAGCCATATTTGGGGAGATTTTATAAGATGTTTAAAGTTTAAGTTTTACGATATAAACATGATCTTTGTCTAATCTATCCGGCTTTTCTATATCTATAATTACAAGTTTATCATTTAGATTGTGTTTTTTTTCATAGCTCTGTTTCAGCTCTTCAACAGCATCTGACGATTTATAATCATAGCGATCGTAATCTAGAATGACTAGAAACTTGTAATAATCCTTTAAACTTAGTTCATCTCCTCTCTTCTTTTCTTTGGCATCCAACAACCCGTTGATGTCTTTTGTTAAACCAGATTTTTGACTTGCCCCATATTTGTTTTTTTCGTATGGAATATTTGCCTTGACTTCAGCTATGATTGGAGACTTGAAAAAATCATATCCGTTTGCGTTTACATTTACAGCCGCATTATCATTAAGCAACTTATTAGTGTTTTTTAATTCATCCGGAAGGGCGCCCGGAGTATTTGCAAATATCTTTTCTAAGTTTTTTATAAATGCATCCGTCAGTTCTTTTGTAATGAAATTATTGACCGGATTTAATGCTCTTTTTAGTTCTAGCAAATCGCTTGTTGCAATGTTTTCCTTTAATTGCGTTTTTTCGCTGAGTATATTGCAGAGCACCTCAGATAGTTTATTTCTGTCTATTTCGTTATTATTCATGATTTTCTCCTTTATTCGTTTTGGTTCTTATAAATATATAATCAAATCTGTTAATATTCTCTCAATATTTAGAGATTATATAGCGTTACAATTTGCCAAATCTCCCACAAACGTCATCATTTGTCGCATGTCGGGACTATCTTTACAGAAAAGAGGATGCTATATGACATTGAAAGAAAAGGTGGCTGAACTTTGTCGCACGCTTAGGCCGAAGTGCTTCGACGAACACAAGAATCTCGCTTCAAAGGTCAACAGCGCGATGATAAAATATCTTGACGAACATCCCGAAGATCGTAGGGCATGGTTTGGGCATCATAAAAATTAACTCACTGCAAAGGAGTATCTATGGAAATCGACAAGAACTGGCCCGTAAGCTGGATGGAAGATGTGGCGGTCACATGCTCCGAATGCGGGAAAACCAGCGAAGTTGACGGGCGCTTTACTGAAGTTGCCGGCGACGAGCGTTTGAACTTCTATAAGGTGAGATCGGGCGTGGCCTGCTCAAGCGTATGTCCGCATTGCGGAAACGAGATGGAACTGTACGTCACGTTTTGGAAGCGCGAGTTCATGGGCGTGCGGCCCGACGGCAGGGAGGTTTGTCGCTTTTTTACCATGTGGGAACGCGATGAAAGTCCGGGTTGTTCGACAGAATCCCTTTTTGGGTATTTTGAGACGGTCGGTCCCGAATTGCATTCCGAGGGTCTTTCGCTCGATAGTTCCAGCGCCCGGGAACTTGTCGACCTGCTCTACAAAACGACCCACGACGAGGCCTTGCTCGCTGTCGGCGAATCGCTGACGAACGGGAGTTCCGTGGAATCCGTGATTCCCGAGCTCAAGCGGATTATCGACTCGCACGATGACGTGCTGAAGGATGCATACCTGGACGAATATTTGCCGTAAAAGACCATGTAAAAGGCAAAAATTTCCGAAAAATTACCTGAATACGACAAAATCGAGACAGTATTTGTCGCATGGGGATTGTATATTACGTTTTAGATTTATGCATACATCTGCATTTATACATAAACAAGCGATAATATAATGCAGCAGGCAAGGCGGTTGCGCTGCACAAACCCAAAGCCATCGACAGGAGGTCTTTTATGGCGACAATACATATCGACGACTCGAAACCCTTCCCGAATATTCCGGCCGAGCCGAACAACCGGCACGAATCCTTTGCGGATTTCTGCAAGCGGCAGGCGTCTGGGCTAAAACTAATCAGCGACGAAATTGAACAAGAAAACAGGGAGCAGGAGGAATTGCGTAAATTCCAGGAAAGGAGCGTTGAGCGCAAGAAGAAATTGCTGTTCGACAACCTGGACCTCATCATGCGCCACCGGGACGAGATTCTCGCGACACCGCGCTACGCGAACATAGACGCCCACTACGCCATCAAGGGCGGCGGGCTCTACGTGGGCCCCCTTCACACCTCAAGGGCGTTCAACATCGCAGGCAGTAACGTCGGAGTCAATCTCAGGCTCGCGACACTCCTGCGCATCTGGGAAACCGACCAGTTCCGCGTAGACTGCAAGTGCGGCGCCACAGCCCTTGTCCGCAGCTTTTCTGGATCACCGCTTTCGGGCTGCTCCCGGGCGACCGCGTATTGCCCCGAATGCAAGCGGGAGACCCATGTCGCCAACCGCAGCTTCGGCAATTATTTCTGGTACTTGCAGAAAAATCTTTCCGAAGACGTCGAGACCGTCGCAAGACATGTTATTGCCAAGTGGACGCTCGCCGAGGCAGAGCACGAAAAGAAGGTCACCGAGGGGAAATACTATGACCCCAGACCGGGCGACGATTTCCACGGCGACGGCACACCATGCAATCTCGAGACGATGATTAACGAGTTGAAGCTGAAGGAATTCGACGAAGCCGGCACCCGCTAAATTCATACGACAATATCTGTCGTATGTGAGTCGTATATTATGGGAAAAGGAGTAATATATGACACAAGAAGAAAAAGTAAAGGAACTCTATAATGAGCTGAAACCCAAGTGCCAAGCCGAGGGCTTGAACCTGTGTTGGGAAATCCATAAAGCCTTAGCCCGATTCCGCAAGGAACATCCCGATCTGGACGACCAGTGGGCCCGGGAGGCAGAAGGATTAGGACCAGAAGATTAACACACCGCTTGTTTTTTCGCGCCCCTTTTTGTATATTACTTTCATCACCAAAAAGGGTGTTATTAGAAGATCGCTATCCGCGCAGGCGGGGCGGTCTTTTTTTTGTTTTTAAACGAGGTAAAAATGAGGAAAAAAGAAGAAAAAGGCGAAAACTGCGACAACTTGTCGCAGTTTTGATCACATTTTATCCAAGCTATTTGAAATAAGGAACTTCCCATGGCAAAAGAACCCCAGAAGCTGCAAGAAACCGAATATGGTGAAATTCTGCGACAGGCTGTCGCAGTAATTAACGAAACCAGGATAAACATCGCCCGCCAACTCAACGCAAGCGAGAATACCGCCTATTGGAAAATAGGAAAATTACTTCACGAGCGAAAATTGGAAAGTAAGCATGGAAACGCCGTTGTAAGACGGCTCTCAATAGATTTAAAGGAACGTTTTCCAGACATGGGGCTATCTCCTCGAAATTTATGGGATATGAAGAAATTCTATGAGCGATTTAGTCTCAGTGCGCCAAAAGTGCAACAGGCTGTTGCACTTTTACCTTGGGGGCATATTCTATTGTTAATGCGTTCTGTGACGGATGACGACGATCGTGCGCTTTTTTATGCAACAGAATGTGTTTCTAAGGGTTGGCCCCGGGATATGCTGGTTACTGCCGTTCAAATGCAAATGTACGAACATGTTGTTTTGAGCAATCCCGCAAACAATTTCGAAAAGACCCTTCCCGAAAATCAGGTCGCATTTGCGAACGAAACATTCCGCAGCTCTTATAATCTTGGTTTTTTAAGTGTAACAGATTCTTTAGAGGAGATTGAACTTGAAAAGAAGCTAGTTGAAAAAGTCAAGCAGTTTCTCCTTGAATTGGGGAAAGGATTTGCCTTTATTGGAAACCAACATGTATTGGAATACAATGGCAAAACAAGAAAGGTTGACATGCTTTTCTTTAACCGACACCTAAAGAGCCTTGTGGCAATAGACTTGAAGATTGGCGAGTTTAAACCAGAGTATGTCGGCAAAATGAATTATTATCTGTCTTTGTTAGATCGCTTGGAACGCAACGAAGATGAAAACAGGTCCATTGGCATTATTTTATGTGCGACAAAAGATTCTGTTGAAGTCGAGCTTTCGCTCGATGGCATTGATAAGCCCATTGGCGTAGCAGATTATCAATTACTATTGCCTAAAGCTGAGTTACAGAAGGTTCTCACGGACGAGATAAAATCCTTTAATGCTGAACAAAAACGGGGCCCGAAAAAAATGGTTATTGAAAAGTGAATAAATAATAGTTGCAAAAATTGCGACGATATTTGTCGCATGCATGTCGTATATTATAAAAAAAGGAATAATATATGACACATGAAAAAAAGACAGATGGTTTCGAGGCATTGACCGAAGAGGAAATGAGCAAGGCTTTCCGCTACTACAATTACGTGCGGGAGTTTTACGGTTATCTGTGCGATTCTTTGGACCTGGTTTTCGAAGACGGTTGTGATGAGTTTGATCCGGCGTATGCCTCGGCCGAGAAGGAATTCCCGCCTGCCGAGGGAATCGATGAAAATTCGGCCGCCAAGGCAAAGACAATCGATGAGATGTCTCGTACCGTTCGTGCCTACGAAACGATGCAGTCTATTATCGCGATTCTCGACATGGATGGCGTAGAGAAGGCTGCACAGGTTCGCGGAATGATGCAGGACACCCACAAGTTCGCGCTTACGAGCATCGCGGAATGGTTCCCGATTCCAGGTATTTGGCATGAATTTGACGATTATGCATATGGCCAGCTCTACAAATACGCAAACGATGCGCAGAGTGCGGTGTCGCTGATGGAGCCGCTTGCCCTTGAATCTGCAATCCACAAGATTTTCGCAGAGCAGAAGGAATGCCTTGAAAAATTCTTGCCGCAGAAAATCGAGACGCTGAAAAAACTGAAAGCCGAAATGGAAAACTCTTACAAGGGAAAGATAGACTGGTCGAATCACCTTTGTCAAAGGGAGCTTGTTGATGTGGTGACGGATTACGCCTTTGCGCTTGATACGCTTGACGATTACGATCACCAGAGGCTTACGCTGCGCAAGTGCGCGGCCGTAGAAAAGTTCCGTGCGACATACGAGAACGCGATGGCGGCAATTCAGGGGCTCAAGGAAAAGTTCGGCGGCAGCGAGCTGTTCGCGCACGAGAAGGATGAATCATTCAAGAGTAGCATTGGGCAGATTTACCAGACTTTTGACGGAGCGGAACTTTACCCAGGTGTTGAGCAGAAGGCGGCGATGCTCCTTTACCTCGTCACGAAGAACCATTCTTTCAGCGACGGCAACAAGCGCATTGCGGCGACGCTCTTCTTGTGGTTCCTGCTGAATAACGGCATCTTGTATAAAGATGACGGTTCCAAGCGGATTGCCGATGCGACACTCGTGACCATGACGCTGATGATAGCCGAGAGCCGCCCCGAAGATATGGAAATGATGGTGAAAATCGTGGTGAATCTGATGGGATAATGAAAGGAGATCCCCGCCTGCGCGGGGATGACAGAGTATGGTTGGCGAAAAGTACACAAAAAGACAGTTGTGGATTTGCGGGGACATTCACGGCGAATTGTCCGGGCTCGTCCGGAATGCAGTGAATCGCGGGATATCGTGCGCCGATATCCTGGTTGTCGGTGATTTTGGCGCAGGTTTCGGTCGCCCGAAATCGATGGACGTTGCCTACGGCAAGGTGCGTGCGGCTTTAGAGAAAAACGACATTTGCATATACACGATTCGCGGTAATCACGACAACCCCGCGTTTTTCGATGGTAAGCACGATTTCGACCGACTTCATTTTTTGCCGGACCATCACATAATCGAACTTTGCGGCAAGAAGATTTACACTATCGGTGGAGCAGTCTCTGCCGACATTGATTTGGTTGACCCATTGAGCCACAAGTCGCGGCGGATGATAAACGATTCCCTAATCAAGTCCGGGTCTTCCAAACGCGTCTGGTGGCCAGACGAGGCTCCTGTGCCGATTGTTGAAAGTTTCCCCACTGCTGTAGATATTGTTGCGTCGCACGAGGCTCCGCTTTCATTTGATCCGCCACTTGTGCAGGCGGCCCATGTACGCAATGAAACATTTCTGAAGATTGTCGAATCGCGTAAGTACCTGGATTATGTTCTGTCGCAAATCAAGCCTGCCTTGTGGTTTTACGGGCATTATCATAGCCATTTTGAGGGTAATTATCAAAATACGCTTTATCGCTGCTTGGATATCGCAGAAATGACACAGATTACTTGAGGACATTGCTATGAATGATCATTTAATGAGAATCGCATTCCCTGTCAAATGGGAAGTCCTTGAAAACTTCTACAAGGACATTGACGGAGGCTTGGAAAAAGTCAAGAGAATAAAGAAATCCTGCAAAATCGAACAGGATGATCACGTTTTTTATGAAGAACACGAACTGCGTTACGCATCGGTGAATTTTGAATTTCTTTATGACCGTCGGCGTAAACTGAATGAGGAATTCGTTTGGACCGAAGAAAATCTCGGCAAGTTGATTCGCCTTGATCAGCACATTCGCAAGCTGGAATATGAAATGTACCAAAAATTCATCGGGATAAAGGAAAATCTGAACAGCCTCGTTGCCCAGGGATTCGACATATTCAAGGAATATCAGGTTACGGGAAAGATTGAATACGATGCGATGTACATCGATGACGAGGAACATGAACGTAAAAAGGACTGGGTAAGCGGCCTTTTGCAAGATTACGCGAACTGGGGACTCCTGGACTGGTTTACGTTTGGTGACGGAGACGAACCCGATGATCCGCGCGAGAACGAGGACTATATATTTGAAGCGTGGGGCCGGTGGCTCAAGTACGATTACTTTGTAAAGAACGGGATGACGCACTACTTGTGTCACCTGTTGGACACTCACGAATGGAGCCTTTATTCGTATAGCGACATCGTTGAAATGGACCCAAGGTGCTTTTACCTTGATTATGAAATTTCGCTTTAAGAGGGCGATTGCCCATGCCGGATTACAGGAAATTCTCCAATGTCTAGAAACGGGTGCTGATTTTTCATGGGAAATAGTTCCGCAAATTAAAGAAAAACCGCAAAATATGCAAAAATAATTCCTAGAAAGAGGACGTTCGGTATTATTTCTTGATGGAGCCGAAGATTTGACTAAAATTGACGAAATTTGCATGAAATCGGCAATTTTACACTTTTTCGGTTGGAAAAGTGCGCTTTTGATGCACCAATTCAGTTGAAAAAGTGCGTTAACGCGTTGACAATTCGGTTGGAAAAGTGTAGCTTTGGGATATGTTCAAGAGAAAAATCCTTAAAGAATTTGAAAATTGGAAGATCTCGGGGGGCAAAAAGAAGGCCCTGGTTGTCAAGGGGATGCGCCAAATTGGCAAGACATCCAGTGTCCTGGAATTCGCCCGTAGCCACTACGAGAGCGTCGTCTATATCAACTTTAAGGAAAACGAAAATGCGAAGAAGGTCTTCGAGGGAGACCTGAACGTGGGCAGGATTACCATAGATCTTTCGGCACTCTTTCCCAACGCGCATTTTGTCGAAAACAAGACCGTCATCATCTTCGATGAAATTCAGGAATGTGCAAACGCCCGCGCAAGCATCAAGCCTTTTATGGAAGACGGTCGCTACGATGTCATCTGTACTGGATCCCTGCTTGGTATTAAGGGGTACAACCGTAAAAAGGGAAAAGGCGTCCCAACCGGTTTTGAAAGAATAATTTATATGAAACCCATGGATTTCGAGGAATTTCTGTGGGCAAAGGGCATAGGTGAAAAAGTCGTTGATTATTTGAAGGAATGCTTCGCGAAAAAGGAACCTGTAAGCGAGGCGACGCATAACGCCATGCTCCGCTATTTCAAGGAATACCTTTGTGTAGGCGGGCTCCCTTATGTCGTTTCTCGATTTGTCGAGACGAACGACATGAATGTCGTTTGGCAGGAACAGCAGGACATTCTTGAAGAATACAAGGATGACTTTGGCAAGCACCTTGACGAGAACGAAAACGAGGAAATCGACCGTACGCTTCTTGGCCGCATCAATCGCGTTTTTGATTCAATTCCCGCCCAACTTGCGAAGGAAAACAACAAGTTTGTCTATTCGCAACTAGAAAAGAAAGGTCGTTCCGAAAATTACCAAACCGCAATCCAATGGCTCTACGACTGCGGCATAATCAACATTTGCCACAACCTGACCAACATCGCAGAACCTCTTGACGGCTACAAAATCGAAAACACCTTTAAAATTTATGTGCAGGATTCCGGCCTGTTTGTCGCCATGCTGGAACGTGGCTCCGCAGCCAAGATTCTAAGCGGTGATCTGGGATTCTATAAAGGTGCCATCTACGAGAACATCATCGCAGATTGTTTTTCTAAACAAGGCCGCAAGCTGTTCTACTTCCGCAAAGATACGGGGCTAGAAATTGACTTTGTAGAAAATATCGGCGACGAACTCGCCATTATTGAAGTCAAGGCAACAACGGGACGCTCCAAGTCGGCAAAGACCGTTTTGAATAACGATAACTACGCCGCCAAGGTTTGCTACAAGCTTTCCGAAAACAACATAGGTGTTGCTGGCAAGATGGTTACACTGCCGTACTACATGGCAATGTTCTTGGAATGATTTTTAAACTGGTAGGGGAAAGCCTTCCCCTCGCTCGCACTATATTGCTCGCTACCCTTTCGAGCGGGGGCATCATGCGCCGGCCCGCAACGCCTGGGCTTACTCAAAGCTCTTCAAAAAGGCTTCCTCAGAAAGTGTCGTTTCGTCGCCATTGATAAATCTTGTGATTTGCCATTTATCATCCTTCAATACTGGCAGATAGAAAATATGCCCTGTTACCTCGGAACAATACTGATAACAAAGTTTTAATGCTCGAATTTTTTCTTTGTATTCTTCCGTGTCAAACGAAGCTTTATTGGATACGTTGACACTCTTGACCTCAAAAAGGTGGATTTGTCCTTTATCATCTTTTAGGACGAAGTCGGGGTAAGATTGATGTATTCCGTTCAAATAGTATTCGTAGCGCATCTCCGAGCCTGATAGAAAGTTTTTGCCCCAGAGTTTTTTACGCTCAGCGTATTTGCGTTCCGGTTCAGCGGTGTTATCTGTTCTCATCTGGCCTGCCTGAACATTTCTCGCACCTGTTTCTTGTGTGGAAAAGTGGCCGGAGACATCTTTCAAGATAGATACCCATTCTTTTTCTGCATTACTATCAAAAGAGAATTTTACCTGACCATCATTGCGTTTCCATACCCAATCAGTGATGCGTTCGCTATACGCTTCATCATCGAGATATTCCGACATGATGGGGAAAGATACTTCGCGAGGGACTCCACCTTCCATATCGAGTTCCATGTTTTCCGCGTAATTGCAAATGTGATTGTTGTACTCTTTTTTTATTTCATCGGAATTCTCTGCAAATTTCCACCATTTTTGAACGTCGTTTTTTGCATAATCATAGCAAAGGTCACTCACATCATTGCCGTTCCTTTGCAAATTGTTATATAGTGTAAAAATGTCGGTATGTGCAATGTTTTCTTTTTTGGTATCCAAGAATTTTGCGATGTTAAACTTTTTCCGTTTGGTTGGAGGAACAAGATGTGTCGTCTTGACTTTTATTGCCTGAGGAATGTCGTTGATATCACCAAAAAGGCTTACTTGTCTTGTTTTCTTTCCATCTTTGGGTTTGATTCCCCAAATCCATGCAGTCAAAGCGAGTTTTTGAGCTTCTGGAGGAAGATCTTCAAAATCAAGTAACCTTGGATTACGACGAACTCGCCCCATCACCTGTTCATCCAGTTGTTTGCTTTGCGTGTCGCGTACCTGATAAAGCATGCACGCTCTTGGTATATCCCAACCTTCGCTGATAACCATCTTAAACACGATGATATCAATAAGCGAGTGTTTGTCCTTGGCGTAATCTTTCCAGCGGTCAACACCCAGTTTGCAGAGTTTGTCGTTGGTTTCACACTTAGCCTTTTTATCTACAATGGACATCCACTTTAAACCTTGAAATTCTGTTTCGTTCAAGATTCGCTTAATATTAGCCCATTCCTGTTCGGCCTTGTCCTTGTTTGAAATCTGGATAATCAGGCAAGGATTCACTCCCAACAAGTTTCTGTACTGTTCCTTGATTTCTAGAAACTTTTTGATAGCGGTCTCTGGATGACGCCCTTGTTCAGCAAAATCTAAATCTTCTTCTTCATTGAGTTCTACACGCTTGATTAACTTTACCTCTTCGGCCTCTTTGTCCGTAATATTTACATCGACATGCTGCTTGCGAGACAAATTGGGTGTGGCAGAAAAATTGATAACCTTTGTGAAAAAGGATTTTTTCAAGTCATCTAGATTATTTGTTGCCTGATGGCATTCGTCCTTAATGAGCCAAATTTTCTTGCAATTCCCCTTGCCGAAAAGCGGCAATGTCATCTGTTGCAAAAAATTCAGTAGAACTCCGCCGTCCTTCAATTTAGATTTGTCCTTATACAAATCGCGGGGCAGAACATAGACATTGTAATCTTCAGGGATAAATAACTGTTCTTCGTTACTGGATTCCGAGGAAACCATGTAAGGATTTAAATTTGGAAAAATGTTCTCATCGGAACATTCCTTGAACTGGTTGTAGTTTTGCTCGGCAAGGTCTCCCTTGGAAAGGCTTGAAACAAGGAATACGACATCGCTATTTTTTGCGAGTATGCGATTCATGAAGTCTGCCATCATACGAGTCTTGCCGCTTCCCGTGGGGGCCCGGAAGGTGACTTCATTTTTTTCGTTTACAATACGGACTAGTTCTGTGACTTTACTTTGCTGTAAGTCAATGGCTTCTTGCAACATGACTGAGCCTCCTTACAGGTGTTTACGAGCGTTGGAAAATTTTTCGCAAACCCATTGGACTTTTTCTTTGAGCGACTTAAACTTTTCCTTGCCATACAAGGTTTCGTCAATGACATCAAAGGGAGTCTTGCCTTTGGACGTTTCGCTATCAAGGACCTTAGCGATCTCATATACATCAAGGTTGCCACCATAGGGCTTGTTGTCATTGAGCCATGGGAAATCCTTGGATCCATCATAGCATTTGCCGGTCATAATGCGTTTCAGACGTTTTGAAGTCACATCGTAGGCAATGCCATTGGGGTTCTCGTTCGTCTTTTCATTTATTTGACAAAGGATGAATTGACGATTACCTTCGTCATTTTCGTTTAAGTCTAAGACAGCATGGCCTGTCGTGCCTGAACCAGCAAAGAAGTCGAGTACTATCGCATTTTTCTTGCAATTGGCCATTCTTAATATTTTGAAAATGTAATCAGTTGCTTTGGGATAACCAAACTTTTCTTTTGGAAGAATTGCTTTTACGAGAGAAGAGCCTGTCGAATTGTCTATGTCGTCAATCCATGAAGAATATAGTTTACTTGTTTCATCTTCTGGGTTTTCGTACAAGCGTTCATATGGAATATATTCCTCCCCCTTTTTTTTCACTTCTACCATTTTGTCCACGAAGGCTTCTTGCATTGTAGTTTTCCCCCAACGCCAACATCCCTCATTTTCCTTATCCAACATTGGAAAAATTTCTATTGAATTTTCTTCTTTATTCAAAGACAATTTATTCTTTTCAGAATTAAAATATATGGGGTAGAATAATTTCGGTCTATCAATTTTTCTGCTATTATCACCCCATTTTCTTAGCAACTGCAAATTATACCATAACTTTTTATTTTCATCAAAGTACTTATATTTTTTTTCTATACCAACCTCTCCCGCCTTAAACATTTCAGGTTTATTGGCGTAACAAAGCAAATACTCATGAACTATTGCGAAATATGTACTATCTTGCCTTCCCCCAGCTCCTTTCTTCGGAAAACATGTAATCATATTCTTTTCTTCAAATACTTCATCAAACAAACACTTTACATACGCCTGATTACGGTCGTCAATGGAGCAGAATATCACGCCACTCGGTGCAAGCAATTGTTTAGCAAGTTGCAATCTTGGATAAAGCATGGATAGCAGGTTGTCGCGAGTAATGGCGTTCTGATAATTTGTCTTGGCAAAGTCACCCATGTTGTCCTTACCATAGGGAGGATCAATATAGATGACGTCCACTTGTCCCCTGTACTGAATCAGAAGGTTCTGCAGGGCCTCATAGTTGTCTCCGATAATCAACTTGTGCGTAGGCTTGTTGTCGTCGGTGTGGAAACTGAGTTTCTGGTTTTTCTTGAAATACCGAATGTCGTTTGACATTTTTTCCAAACGGGGGTCAAAATGGAAACCGGTCTTTTTATAGGTCGTTCCCAACTCGGCAATCATCATTGCCTCGTTGTCGTTTTCTGCATTGTTGATAAGTTTCTTTAATAATGCAGCGTTGGTTGGTTCCAGGATTTTGTCCGTCACGCGACGATCTAGTTCCTTTATCAACCCTTCTTTAATTTCGGTTCCCATATCTGCTCCTTGTATTAGTTCTTCGACACTTATTCAGGAGCGTGAAAACTTCAGCCATACAAAAAAAGGCGTGGAGTCGCTGCGCTTATCATCGCTGCGGGCTACCACACCCTTACCAATCAATAAGCACAAACGACCCACGCCCCAGATGGGACGTGAGCGTTCGTCTTATTCTCGATTGGTTTGAAAGTGGTAGTTTCAGCGATGAGAATAAGAGACGAATCTCAAAATTTCCGGTCGCTCCGAACCATTCGGTACGGGGCTATGTCAATGGGAAATATATATAAAAAAGCGTGACAGTGATTGCCACGGGTTCTACGAACCCTCGCAATGACACGCGAGGCGAGTGCAGCAGAACCGCTTGCGAGTTCTATTGCCGAGCCGATGCTGTCATGCGCTCTGCGCAATGACAAGAAAAGGCGATGCGGGACACGCCCGGCATGACAAGAAAAAGCCGGGGTGTTACGGGCCGGCGTATGAGGGCCCGTTAGAAGGGGTTGCGGAAGACCCGGCGAGCCGGGGCTGGAGCGAGGGGGAGGCCTCCCCCTTCACGAATATTTGTTATATTACTCCTAGCACCAGAAAGGGTGTTATTAAGGATCGTTTCCGCGTAATGCGGGACGGTCCTTTTTTGTTTATAACGAGGTGAAAAATGAGGAAAAATACTGAAATGGCGCCCCCCGAACTCGTCGGGGGTGACAATCGGGGCGAAATCGTGCTCTATCAGCCGGAGGGGGAAATCCGGCTGGAGGTGCGCGTCGAGAACGAGACGGCAACTAGTTCCATTTTGGAACTAGTTCAAAAAGAAGGAAAACGCCTGGTCAAACGCCCGGTTACGCTATACAATCTAGATATGATAATCTCCGTAGGGTTTCGCGTCAATACACAGCGTGGCATTAGATTCCGACGCTGGGCGAACCAAGTCCTGAAAGATTATATGCTAAAGGGCTGTGCTATTCGCCAGCGCAAAATAACAACCGACTTGGAGATTGTGGACCGTCTATGTTAACAGTAATTTAAATAGAAATGAGGGAAAAAACAAATAAAACTATGCGACGCTATTTGTCATGTTTTATATATATTTAATGGAGAACAAACCCAGGAGTATATATGGCAGACATGACCCGCGGCGAAAGGACGGTGCAGCTCTTTGCGAAGGTGATTTCGAACCCAGACAAGAAATTCACCGTGAGCGACCTGATGGCATCCTTCAACATTCCCGACGAGGAACGCCGCAACGTCCAGCGCGACATGCGGTTCCTTGCGGAGATGGATGGCGGCCGCTACATTGCAGTCGAGAACGAGGGGCGCACCGCCGTTTACCGCTCGGCGCTGCACAATGCCGAGAGACTCCTGTTCCCGAATTTCGAGAATACGATGCTGCATTTCGTGTTCCTGAAGCGCATCGCGAACATCTACCCCGCGACTAGCGAGATAATCACGCAGCTCCTGGAACGCATCGAGAAGAGCCTGCCCGCCCGCGAACAGAAATCGCTGCGGCAACTCGGTGGCGACCTGAACACGAAAATCCTCTTCATGGGCACGCCGCCTTCGTTCGAGGAAGACGCGAGCGAAAAGATTCGCCTTATTCTGCAGGCCATCCACGACCACCGCAAAATCGAGGTGACCTACCGCGATACCGCCAATTCCGAGAAGGTGTCCAAGCGCATCCCGCTGATGATTATCATCTACGAAGGGGAACTCTACGTGGGCTGCGAATCCGAGAAGTACACGGATTCCACGTACACGCTCAAATTCAGGCGAATCAAGAGCGTCAAGCTCACGAAGGAAACCTTCGTGGAAAAGCCGAAGGTGCTCGACAAGCTGCGCAGGCAGGTGACTTCGGACGCGGCGTTCATGAGCGGCCAGGAGCCCAAGCTGGAGGAAGTTGAAATCGAGTTCAAGAGCCAGGCGCTACTCTACCTCGAGGAGAATCCGTTCAACCGCTCCATGAAAATCGGCAAGGCGAAGAACGGCATGATCAACGTGAAGCTGAAGGCGGAAATCAATCAGATGCTATTCAACTGGGTCGTTTCGTTCTCAAACGTCGCGCGTGTGATAAAGCCCGCCTCGCTGCGTAGGCGCCTCAAGGATTTCGCGGAATACCTGACGGAAACGTACAGGTAAAAACCGCCCGAATTTCGCCATTTTAAACTTCTTAGGCAAGCGACAGTATTTGTCGCTTATCCTTCCTATATTTAAAATATCTTCTTTACATTTTTGATGAAAATGACGATATATAGGTATATCGCAAATGAGGGTGTCTTATGAAAAAGGATTATTTTAGGGGTGTTTTGCGTTCGCTGCGTGCGGGACGAACCAACAAGAAAATCTCATTGGACTTCATAACGCTCAAAAGTTATGAATACTGGATCCGCATGATGCGAATCTGCAAGAGTTACCCCGATGCGGACGACTGCATCGCGATTTTCCCGAAGGAGCGCGCCTCCCGCGTATTGATGGACCTTACGGACCACTTTGAGCTGCTTAATGAGGCCGAGGCCAACATGCCTGCCGCCGAGAAGAAGTCCTTTGTCCTGGAGTCAAACGCGAATTACGCCGGGAAGCGGCTTCGCTGCGATGAAGATGATGAAGAAAGGAGCATCGCTTTCCAAAGGCGCGAAATGGCTGTGGTGCGGTTCAACGATGTCATCAACAGGTCGTGTTCCATCAGGGAGATTACAGAATTCGTAAGGAATTACCTGTGCAACGAGGGCATCTTCGATACTTCTTCGCAGAAGGTATTCTACGAAAGCGTGTCGCGCGAGCTCGAAAATTTCCTTAGCGAGAACGAGCACGTCGAAGATGGTTATTTCAGGCGCCTGAACATTGTGCAGAAGGCGTTCAACCTGAGCGACGACGAGATGGAAATCATGATGTTCTCGTGGATATTCTTCAACAAGGAACAGTGCAACTCGCTTTTGGAGATGGTCGGTTCACGAAGGTTCCGTGGCGCCGCCCTTCCGGATATTTTCCCGCAGCTTTACCCGGATATCGATTTCGAGAGCATCGTCTCCAACAAGGGCGTGCTCAAGCAGATGGGAATCCTTGACGAGGATCTCGATATCTCCAAGCGCGTCGGGATGTTCCTGGACGGACATTCGGGCAATGACCTCGACAGCCTTTACTTCAGGGTTTACGAGGGCGACTGCATTGCATACAAGAAGCTCTGCCGCAAGAATCCGAAGGTGGAACTCGCGTTCAACATGCTCAAGCACCACAAGATGGGCGAAGGCCTGAACCTGTTCCTTTACGGCGTCGAGGGTACCGGAAAGACGGAACTCGCGAAGGCTATCGCGAAGGAACTCAAGCGTCCACTGGTGCTTACCAACATCAGCACCGAAGGCACCCACCGCGAGAACAAGGACAATTCGGTGGTGCGCTGCCGCATGGGAAGCATTCTCTACGCCGCCACCAAGTACCAGAAAAAGAAGGCCATCCTCCTGGTCGACGAGGCTGACGTGATTCTCAACTGCTGCGAGAAGGGCGCGCTGAACTTCTTCCTGGAACAAATCAAGGTTCCGGTCATCTGGATTTCGAATACCGTAAACTGGATAGAGAACAGCACCTTGCGCCGCTTTGACTATTCCATCCATTTCGACCGCCCCGATGCGGAAAGGCGCGAGCAGGTCTGGGAATCGGTTGTAAGCGAACAGGGCGCAAAATCTTTTGTTCCGGAAGAGATGGTGAAGCAGTTCGCTGCGGAATTCCAGATTACGGCCGGCGGCATCACGCAAGCGATTGCGGGCACCAAGAAGTTGCTGGAGGCGGGCTGCAAGCTGGACCCCATCAAGAGCATCCGCACCATCGCCGAGGCCCAGGCAGAGCTCCTGAAACTCGACATGGAATATGCGAACCGCGACAAGGAAAGTCGCGCGCCCCGCTATTTGCTGGAAGCCATCAACACCGACGCGGACATGCCGAAGATTCTGAAGGTGATGAACTCCTTTGATGCGAAGTGGCAAGAAATGAAGGAAGGCGACCGTCCCGACAGCCTGAACATGCTGCTCTACGGGCCGCCGGGTACCGGCAAGACGGAATTCGCGAAGCATCTGGCGCGCACGCTCAACCGCAAGCTCGTTGTCAAGAAGGCGAGCGATCTTTTGAACTGCTACGTGGGCGAAACCGAGAAGGCTATCCGCAGGATGTTCAAGGATGCCGAAAAGGCGAAGGCCATCCTTTTCCTCGACGAGGCCGACAGCCTAATCCGTGACCGCAGCGGCGCCGCCCGTAACTGGGAAGTGACCCAGGTGAACGAGATGCTCACGCAGATGGAGAACTTCAAGGGAATCTTCATCGCGGCAACAAACTTCGAAGGCGAACTCGATACGGCTTCACGCAGGCGCTTTGCCCTGAAGGTGAAGTTCGGCTACCTGAAGCCCGAGGGCATCGAGAAGATGTGGCAGGCGTTTTTCCCAAGCCTTGAAATGCCCGACGCGGTACGGAATATCCGGATGCTCACCCCGGGTGACTTTAATGCGGCATACGGCTCGCTCCGCTTTTACGACGAAAGTGAACTCACGCCCGAGGCAATCCTCAACGCGCTCAAGTCCGAAGTCGCCTACAAGGACGACCGTGAAGGGCGAAGAATGGGACTGTAAAAGACGGGAATATTTTTTGTCACTCAATTGACAAATTATTTGACTATATTCTGAGTATGCTGCATCTTAAATTTGCCCTGAATCTGGAACATCTCGCCGACGAGATGATCGAAGCCATTTCGGTCAACTGGACCTCCCCTTTCGAGGCCCCCGTAGTGATTTTCCCCGACCCGAAACTGGAACAGTGGTTTCGCCTGCGCTGGATGAAAAAGAAGGGCGTTCTCGCCAACCTGAACAAGAGCACCATTGACAGGTTCCTGTTCGATATTCTGGTGGGAGATAATCGCAAGTTGAAAAAACTCTCGTCAGAAATGCTTGCGAACGTAATCATGGCATATTTGTTGGGCAAGGATGACGGAGTGACCCCCAATTACGAATCACTGGATTCCAACGTCGCCAAATACCTGACGAAAACGGACGGCGAAAAAAAGACTCTTGACGAAGGTCGACTTTTCGATTTTTCAAACAAGCTGGCAGGCCTGTTTCTTGAATATGAAACGAGCCGTCCCAAAGACTTTCTGCAAAATGACGAAGGCAATATCGCCAAGGGAATTCTTGACTACTGGTCAGAGGAGCGTTTAAAGTCTCCGGAAGGCCTGAAAGATTTCTTCGTAAAAAAAACGGCGGCAGGCACATTGGAGCCCGTCAACAACGAATCATGGGAACGGTCTCTGTACTCCAAGATATTCCATAACGTAAACGGAAAGTCCCTGCTGACGCGCGTCTTCGAAAAAGCCGATAGCGAACCCGACCCCGATAAAAAAGTCAAATATTTGACCTTGCCCTTCCTGTACAAGGCAAATCTTGATGGCGACGGGAAACCGCAATTCAAGTACAAGTCCAAGGCGCCCATCTTCATTCTGGGGCTTTCGGGCATGGGGCAGTTCTATAGGATAGTCTTACGCGAATTTGCAAAACAGCACGAGGTTTATGCCTACATCCAGAATCCGTGCATGGAATTCTGGGAAGATCTCGACACGTCGTCCTTCACCCCAAAAATCACGACGACTCACGAAGGTGACGAGCTTTCGGAAACGGAGGATCCTGTATCGGACAACGAGAACAATCTCCTTAGATATTGGGGCAAGTCCGGTAGAGACAATATCAAGCTGTGGTGCCTTACGGACGACTATTCCTCATGCGATTTTGCCGAAGACGAGCATTTGGAGCTACTTGACGAAGACCTGGAAACGCCGAAAGACCTTTTACATGCGGTCCAGTGTCTGGCCGCAGAACGCGCCAACAAATTTGAAAACGGGTTGTTCCCGATAAAGAACGAGGACGAGTCACTCACAATTACGGCGGCCCCCAGCAAGCTGCGCGAAGTCGAAGCACTGCATTCCTCCATTTGCAAGTTGCTGTTGCAGGGAGTCCATTCAAACGACATCCTGGTCGTATCGCCGAACTTGCAGGAATACAGCCCCTATATTTATCAAATTTTTGACCAGGCAAAAAACGCTGCCGAAAACGGGGACAAGTCCATTGTCCATGTCCCCTATACGATTGTAGACTCCATTTCCAAGGATTCCCTTGTCGGTTCCGTGATTCGAACCCTTTTCCAAGTTCGAAAGGAACATTCTATTTCGCGCCCAGACTTCTTCGAGTTGGTCCGAAATCCCGTAGTCCAGGCTGCCCGGGGAATCACGCCCGACATGGTTGACATATGGGAAACGTGGATTACCGATATGCACGTTTACCGCGACAGACCAAAACAAAAAATCGAGCCTTGGCAATGGGCGGTCAAGAGGATGCTCCTGGCGCGTCTCACCACCAAAACGCAAGAAATCGACAACAAGGTCTATTCGCCTTACGCGAACATGAACAGCACAAACGACTTGCTGCTGATAAAATTCATCGACGCCATCGAAGATCTTGAAAAATGGACAAACGTCTTTGAAAACGGCATTACCGAAAAAGATTCCGAGACCTTGCTAGAAATGCTCAATAGCTGGGCGAACATGAAAAACGCCTCCGACGAGCTCGTTGGCGAAAAGGCCGCATATTTCGAAATCTGCAAAGCGCTCAATCGTTTAAATTACATATTCTTCGCAGAAACAACCGATTCCATCCCGACGGACATCGTAAAAGAAAGTATTCTCCAGGCGGCAACCGTATCGGAATTCAGTTTCGGCAACCTATTCGTGAACGGAATCTCGTTTATGAAATTTGCGCCCAACAGGGTCATTCCCGTAAAGCACCTGTTCTTCTTGGGCGCCGATGTAGACCACTTCCCAAGCGACGATTCTTTCAACACCCTGGATTTACGCAAGCAAGTTCGCCCGTGGCCAGGTGACGACACGAGCATCAACCGCAATCGATACGCATTCCTTTGCCAACTGATGTGCACGTCCGAAGGATTCCATATCAGTTATCAGAACATGAACCTCGCAAAGGATAGCGAAATCTACCCATCACCGGTAATCAACGACCTAAAAAACTTCGTTGCAGGCTTTGCCGAAAAGCTGAAGGACGATTCCACAGAAAAAGATGTGGAACCGCTTCCTACAACCATAATCCCGCTCGACGAGACTCGTTGCAAGGAAAGCTTGTTTACAAGACGCGGGCGCAGGTACCTGGAATCAATCGAACACATCCGGGCACCCAAACCTAGTGACGACACATCCGGCGCAAAGGCTTTGAACACCGAACAAGCTACCAAGCATCCGGATAAAGTCACTATTTCCCAGTTGAAGCAGTACTTGAACGATCCATTCCAGTTTTTCGCGAACCGAATGCTGCACCTGGAAGAATCGGGCGACGATCCAACGGAAGATGCCGTTGAACCGATTAGCTTGAGTAAGCTTGATGAAGCACATTTCTTAAAGCAAGCTGTATATATAGAGATGGGCCTCGACAAGAACTTTGACAATGTTGATGTTTACTTCGAGAGTCTTGAATCGCAGGGGAATATCCCTTCGGGAATGTTCGGTGCAGGCATAATCGACAAAATCAAAGCCCGTACCGAATTGATAAAAAGTGAATTAGACTGCTTGTTTCCGGCAAAAAAATATGAGTGTGAAACCATCGAACTGAATGAATGTATTGCTGATTCCGATGGCTTAGAATTTATTTTGCAAGGCAACATCCCTCTAGTATTTTCGTCCAAAGGGAAATATATCATTGTCGATGTCAGCAATTCAGATAGATTAGGAATTTATAAGTACTTGAATTCTTATATCGGGGCTTTGGGGCTAATCGCCGCGCGTAAAGCAACAAAAGTCGATTTGTTTATTGCAACTGGGGAAATTCAAGATGAATCGGAGTATGAGGCGGTCTCATGTCGTATAGACATGCTTTCGGACGATGCAAAGGAAGTTCTTTGCGACATGTACAAAAATGCCTTTATTGACCTAGATCATAAAATACTCCCCATAAGTCTTCTCTCCTCTGATATCAAAAATCATGAAGAGCTTAAGGCGGAACTGGAAGACGATCGTAACGGTCCATGGGCCTATTTTGCAGGCAAGGATCTCTTTATTAACGAACTAGAAAAATATTCGGGTTATCCTAAGGACAATTTTGCCGAAAAATGGGATAAGGCGTGTAAAAAACAAAAAGAATTGCTGGGCGGTTTGACCAGTATGTTAGAAGGGGCTGTGAAATAATGAGCGACGCGATTGAACTACAACCTTTTGATATCACGACTTTTTCCCCAGAAAAGAACCAGTACATCGAAGCTTCTGCGGGAACGGGAAAAACCTATACAATCCGAAAGATTTCTGCCGAATTGGTCAGAAACAACATCCCCCTTTCCAACGTACTCTTTGTAACATATACGGAAAAAGCTGCCGGAGAAATGCGTGACCGCATTCGTGAAGAAATGAATGAATGCTTGGCGTGTGCAAAGTCCAAAGAAAAAGCTCTATTCGAAAGAGCTTGTCAAGATATCGACAAGGCCATGATTGGAACAATCCATTCGTTCTGCCGTAAGACCTTGCATGATTTCGCTTACGAAGCCAACGTTCCGTTTGACATGGAAAATGCTGATGACCAAGCTGCCGAGGTGGTTATTGACAGGCTGATTCGCGATGAATGGGAAAGCGACATATGCAGTTTGCCAAGAAAGAAGTCTTTGCCAGAAGATGTCGAAGATATAAAGACTTTGCTAAAGAGTTCGCTGAGATTGTATTCGCCGGATAAAAAGGAAATTGTTCCAGCAACAACGATTCAGGAATGGTTTGAACAGAACCCTGAAGCCAAAAAGCACTGGGATATATTGAATAAAAATGCAGAAATGACGTTTTCCGCGTTGGAAAGAAACAAAGAAAAAGTATTTCCCGTATCAGACATCATACAGAAAGTCAACGTTTGGACAGGAAGTGGCATGCTGTTCACTGGTGTAGGCACTAAGCTGGCTCAAGAATCGCCTGACGCCCTCGGGAAAGCCTTGTCTTATTTCTTTAGCATAAGGGACGGAAAAAAAATAAAGTTGGTGGCGGCCGATGAGGTCGCGCGCATCAAATTTCTAAACGAAACGACTAAAGATCTTTACTCTCGTTGGCAGCAGGAAAAAGCCCGCAAAAAGGCGCAGTCTTTTGACGATATGATATCGGCGGTACGCGAGGCAGTCTGCCCAAATGGAATTGCTCCAGAAATCCCGACTTTCTTGTGCGAAAAAATTCGCGATACCTACAAGATTGCCATTATAGACGAATTCCAGGATACCAACGAATATCAGTGGAATATTTTCGAGACCGTGTTCCAGAAGAGTGCCCGAAACCATATTATTGTCGTTGGCGACCCAAAACAGTCCATTTATAGTTTCCAAGGCGCCGATTTGCAGGTGTATCGACGGGCAACAAAATGTATTGGCAATGGGAGCGCGCTTAAAACAAATTTCCGCTCTTCCATATCGATGATTAATGCCTGCAATTCCATATTTTCGATTGGCGATAACTCTGCGTATCCTTTCTTACCCAAGGGCGATTTCACCGATTCTAAATATCCTGAAGACGCTAAAAATCAACGGCAAAACGCTTTATTCAATGGTATGCTTACCAAGCCTATTTGGGTTTCGCCGATAGTCCCCGAAAAGGGCTTTGCGCGTTTTGCAGTCCAAAAGATTATTGAATGCTGTAAAGAATCAAATCAAAAGACGGCCCTGCAGGTTTTTGACCGCGGCGCCACGGAACCCCGGAATGTCAACTTCTCGGATTTTGTCGTACTCGGACGAACAAGACCCGAAATGGACGAAATTAAGGAATGCCTCACAGAAGTCGGCATCCCCTTTGTGCTTTACAAGGACAACTCCCTATTTGATTCTAGAGAATGTGCGGAATGGATTTCTGTTCTTAAAATGCTTGCCGCACCGAACTTGTCGGGCTACAACGGCAAACTGCTGAACAGCGCCTTTGTTACGGATTTTTTTGGTGAAGACCTGTGCAATTTGAGTGACGATCCTCAAAAGGATATGGACGAAACCGTTCTTACCCAAATCGCTTATTGGCGATTACTTGCCTCTAAAAAGCAATGGACGGAACTTCAGGAGCAGATTTATGAAGACACTCGCATCGAACAAAAGCTGAGTACTCCTTCGAGATTACAGGATTTGATGAAGTTGCGCCAGATAGGCAACTACATCTTTAGCTATCTGTACGAAAAGAAATCAACTCTTCAGCAGGCTATCAAGCATCTGGAAACTCTGGCTAACGATAGCAAAAAGGCTGGTGACGAAGAAAAGAATCTCGTCGCCAAGGGAACCGACTTCAAGGCGGTTCGCCTGATGACAATTCATGCATCCAAGGGATTGGAATTCCCTGTAGTCATTTCCTGTGCCGGGTATAAGGAACTGTACAAAAATGCCTCAGGCCCTTATGTATTTGGGCAAGAATCAGAAAAAGACGAGACGATTCTGCAGAAATACATTGGATTCGACAAGGGAAGTCAAAAGAATCGCCAGCAAGAAGAAATCGTCGAGTGGCATCGCCTGCTTTATGTCGATTATACGAGAGCTTCATCTCTTTTAATCTTACCCCAATACGATAAATGGTATGAATGCGAAAAAGAAGGACAAAAGATTGTTTATGAAAAGCGTTATGGATTGAAAATGAGGAAACTCGTTCTCGATAAAGACAATAATGCTGTTATAGACAAAAAGTCCCCGTGGGCATTCCTCGCCTACGCGCATACTAAAATATGCGAAGAAAACATATTTGCCGCATCAGATGAATGGAACGGCTCGTGGAAAGTCGATGAACTCGTGAGCGCCGTAACCGAGGAACTGGCGTTCTTTAACAAGGACGAAAAAACAGATTCATCCGAATTACCAAGCTTGGAGATACTCAAGGCCATCCGCAAGACACTTAAGGATTCAAGCCTTTACCAGCACTCATATTCATCCATCGATAAAAAGTCTTCGGGCATAGAGCTTCTCTCTGCCGACGGCACCTTGCAAAACCGCTCGGGCGACGAACCCGACGAAGAGACATCTATGGAAGTTGCCGAAGACCAGGACTATCCGCGCGGTAACCTTTTTGGTGAAGCCCTTCACCAAGTCTTCGAGGAACTCGATTTTGTGCGGATTGGCAACATGACTTTAAAAGACGCACAAGAAGACAGCGAACTCCACGAACTTATCACCACTAAGTTCCTATCGCAGGGTCTGCCCATCGGCAAGCACCCAAATTGGATGACAAGGACCATCGAGATTGTCTGGAATACGATGAACGCCTCGTTCCAAGAAATCCATGGAACAGAAAAAACGGGAAAAGTGTTTAACCTCAAGGAACTAGAATCTTCACAGCGTCTTGCCGAAATGGAGTTCCGCCTGAAGGCAAACGATGGCGGAGACGAAATCCTCAAGACATTCACCAAAGGCTTTATGGACTTGGTCTTTGTACGCAAGGACGGCGACAAAGAATATTACTCCGTATTGGACTGGAAATCAAATTTGTTAAAGCAATACGATTCCGAGTCGAGTTTTGAGGCGGTAAAGGAACATTACTCCATCCAGATGGTTTTGTATTCCTATTGTCTAATCAAATGGCTGTGTTCTATATGGAATGAATCTTCGCCAGAAAAAGTGTACAAGGAAAATTTTGGCGGTATTTACTACGTATTTGCTCGTGGCTGCAAAAAAGACAAAGACAATGGCATATATGCCCATAGATGGCCATCTTTTGCAGATCTTGAAATGGCATACCGGGAAATTGAACAGTTGATGCTTGCGCCTCGCAAGGCGGAGGTTTAAAGATGACTAAAGAAGAAATGCTTGAAAAACTGAACGGCTCGGCAAAAGACTTTTTTAGCCTCCTCTGCGACATGCACGGAGCGTCTCCGCTAAACGAAAAGCTGGTACAGCTCCTCGTAGGTTTACATCAGGGCAAAAAGGGGTACTCCGCCAACGCACAAAAAGTCCTACATATTTTCTTCTCGCTCACCAACGACGGAAACACCTGCATTTCGTTAAATCCCAAAAGTCTGCTGGTCAAATGGAAAACAAAGTGGGACGGGCTCGTCTTGCTGGCCTCACAAGACCAAGATGCCGATAACACCCAAAACATTTTCCCTGCAGCAGAAGACTTCAAGCCCATTATCGAAGCAGGGTGTAAAGAACTCATCAAAAATGTTGAAGCCCCCTTGGTTATCGAAAGCCTTTCGAAGAACGGAGAAAAAGAGCCTTTCTTGTTCACTGAAAAATATTTGGACGCCAAAAAGATAATTGAAGCATGCTTCAAGGACGACGACGAACGCTGCGTGTTCAATGGCAACGCTCCGGTATCCAGAACAATTAATAAATGCAAAAAAGAAATCTCGTCTATCATCAAGCCTGAAACAAAATTTGAATTAAGGGACGCCCAAGCCGAAGCGATTCTCAAAGGCGAAAACCAGAACCTGATCATAACAGGCGGCCCCGGAACCGGCAAGACAACCGTCATGTTCTTCTTGCTCTGGAATCTGTTGAAAAATCATCGCGAAATGATTGGTTGGGACATTCATTTTGCGGCGCCGAGCGGGAAAGCCGCCGACCGCCTGCGAGAAAGCATTGGCGAGAACTTTGAAATGCTCGCCAAAGATGCTCAAAAAGACCCCGTAGTGTTACGCCTAAAAAATGTCGACAACTATTCAACATTGCACAGGCTCCTGAGCTACAACCCGCAAACGAACAGCTTTAGGTATAGCGAAAAAACACCTTTTGCTGAAAAGTCAATTTTCATTATTGACGAAGCGAGCATGATTGATCTATCCCTGTTCGCGTCGTTCATGCAGGCATTACCTAAGAAAGATTTCAGGCTTTACATTCTTGGCGACAGGGACCAGCTGCCATCTGTAGAAGCCGGTGCCGTCCTTGGAGAAATCCTCGGCCTAGACAAGAACAGCGTTGTCGAACTCACGGAGTCGAATCGATTCGACAACAATTCGAATATCGGGCGCCTTTCGCGATTCATCCAGAACAAGTTAGCCGAAGAAGAACTGCAGTTTAAATTGGAATGGCAGCCATGGATTGCAAAAACGCAACTCTGGAATCCGATGAAACCTGATGAAATAAACTTGCTGCGTTTGGGAGACGGAGAAAAGCCGTTGACATATGCTGAAGAAAATGCAGAACTGCAGCGGTTGATTGACGCTTGGGTTGAAAGATTCTATTGCATTCCCGACAGAGGCCTGTTGGAAGTTGCTAAGAAAATACGACCGAATCTCTCGAAGGATAACTATGCCGACCAGGGATTTAAGGACAAGGACTGGAGCAACGAATGCCACAATCGCGAAATCCTGTGGAGAATATCCGATGTCGCGCGTATTCTTTCTGCAGAACGGCGCGGATTGCGCGGTGTTGAAAATTTGAACAGGATGGTCATTAAGGCGCTTGGCAAGAAAGAAAATGAATCCTTCGATGGTCAACTGATGATTCTGACAAAGAACCAGTCCTATTTTGACCTGTATAACGGCGATTCCGGCGTGGTTGTAAATTGCGATACACGTCCGATGTTGATGATCAAGCGCAAGGGCAATTTCGTATTCTACCCGCTTTCGCTCTTGCCGAGCGACTCTATCGAAACAGCCTTCACGATTACCATCCACAAATCGCAAGGATCCGGTTACCCGAACATCATGATGTTCCTGCCCACACGGAAGGGACATCCTCTGCTGAACCGTCAGATTCTCTACACAGGTGTCACTCGTACCAAGAAAGAAAGCCTTACCATCATCGCCACGCCCGAGACGTTCAAGGCCGCCTGCGAGACGGTCATCGAGCGCGATACGGGTATCGAGCTGTAACGCAAATCGCCGGGGCAAGAGCCGCGGCGATTTTTTTAAGTACGTCTAAAAATTAAAGTCTGCTTTCCAAGAAGCGGAACATCGCGGTGTAGGCGTTGTCGCGAGCCGGTTTATGCGAAAGGAAGAGGTCGTGCAGACCGTCCTCGATTTCCTCGAGCTGTACACTCGGGCCAAGGTTACGGCCGTATTCGCGGATATGTTCCACGTTCAGCACGCCGTCGCAGCGCGTGTATTCCTCGCTCCAGTCGTCGTCGCGGAAACTGCAGCCGCTATGCATCACCAGTACGGGCGGCACAAGCCGCAGGCCTTCCTGGAGGCGGGCATGCCCCGCATGAATCGCATGGAGCCAGCCGAAATCAATCGGGAGGCTGCCGCGGACCTTCAGTTCGGTATTGTATTCCCACTCGCCGTAATCGGTTTTCAAGAGGCTCTTGTCGTAGTTCTCGTTATGGCCACGCGGAATTCCAAGGCCCGGGAACAAGTAGCCCACCACCGAGAGCACGGGGACAGCCAAGCGACGCACCGGCCAAGGGTAGTTCATTTCGAGGAACGGGCTGTTCAGCACGATAGCCGCAATGCCGGCACCGTTTTCGCGGGCGGCAGCGTAAAGGCATGCGATGAGGCCGCCGGTGCTGTGCCCGAGCAACACGAGCTTTACAGAGTCACCTTCGGCACGGCGGATAAAAGCAATCGCGGAATCGAGTTCGGCATAGTACTCCGAGATGTCGCGGAGTTCGCCGATGGTTTCGCCCTCGCGGTACGAACGGCCGTACTTGTGCAAGTCGATGGCATAGAACGCATAGCCCGCGGAATCCATCTTTTGCGCCAGGTCGCGCTGGAAGAAGTAATCGTTGAATCCGTGGATGTAAAGCACGGCCGCCTTTCGCGCAGCAGGCGCCTGTTGAACGGAATCGGCGGCGACGGTCGCGACGGAAGGTGCGGCGGCAACATCAACGGCGGGGGCGTTCACGGATTGCGGCGCATAATGCACGAGAGTCGCATGGTACTGCGCGCTATCACCCGCATCAAAAGCTTTTACGAAAAAGGGTGAACCCAAGAAGGGATCCGGAGTTCCGGTCTGCATGTTCTGTGCAAACGCGACCGAGGCCAAAAGGACAAAAGTACTGATTAACTTCATGATTCTACTTTATTTTTACGGTTTGAGTCTGGTCACCCACGCGGACCAGGTAGGTCGCGGCGCTGTTCATTACCAGGCTAAAATCTGCGGCATTAACGTGGCCCATTTTGATGACGCGTCCCTGCATGTCGAGCACGGCATAGACGCTACCAACGCGGGCACCGGCGACCACAATATCGCGGCCGACAGCGGCAAGCGAGAACTGCGGGACTTCGTTGAACACCGGCAGTGCGTCCTTGCCCTTGCTAGAGCTAGACTTCGCGGAGCTGCTGCTCTTTGCGCTGCTGGAGCTGGACTTCGCGGAACTGCTCGATACACTGGAGCTGGACTTTGCAGAGCTGCTCGAAACACTGGAACTGGATTTTACGGAGCTGGACGATGCCGGGGGTTCCGAGCTGCTGGAAACTTCCACCTTTTTGTAGGTAGCCCAGACCGTCATGGTATCGGTCACATTGTTGTACGGCTTGTCCCAACCGGTAAACTCGTAGCCGCTACGCGTCGGCTCGGTTTCGGGCGGAGTCGCGGTACCGCCGTACATTACAAAGCCTTCGCACAACTCGTTACCATCGTAATCGAAGAAGCGCACCTTGTAATCGTAAGCGGCATGGATATCTGCAGGCGCCTTGAGCACGAGCGGCAAATCCCTGCTCCCGCCAATGGCACGGATCCAGTATGCGGCATCCTGCAACGTATTCGGCTTGGGCGCATCGGAGATGGTCGTATTCGAATCAAGCCAGTCAATCTTGTACACATTGCCCTTGTAGTCAAGGTAACGTACACGGAACATGATACTGTCGGCAACAAGACGGTAGTGCGCCGTATCGGTCGCGTAAATAGATTTCGTCGTGCTTTCTATCCTCTTCCCGTCAACAGATTCCCAGTGGTAATTGTACCGGGTCGAATCGGTCTCGCGCGGGAGCCCGAACATAGACCGGTCAGTCGGCACCGAGACCATCTCGTTGGAAGGCTTCGCCTCTGCCCAAATCTCGAACCCGCCTGCATTGATAAACGATATGGGGTTGTACCAAGTGATGCGAGCCACCTTGGAATACAACGTATCGAACGAGGCATCGTTCGAATAGACCTTCATACGGAAATATGTGTACGGATTAAACTTCATGTTCTTGCCCAAGAACACACCGGCCTTGCTTATTCCCAAGCTAAAGGTCATACTATCCGTCACATACTTGTCAATGACCTCGCCCCTGAACGACCTCGAAGTCACCTTCGTCGCCGCATTGAATGTCGCATTCGGGCTGGCCTCGAGCTGGCAATAGATATAGCCCGTCGTAGGTCCGCCCTTTATGGAGGTTATGAACCCCAGGCTGTCCCTCGTATACATCAGTTCTACATTTAGCGTGGTGTCGCTAATGGCAACTCTCTTGGTCCCTTCCACCTTGTAAGTCAACCGCAGGTTCGTCTGGAAAGGTAACCGAGCGAACTTCGCATAAATGCTGGTATCACTGGACAACACGAATATTAACGGATTAGCTTGAGATACGCACACGTCATTCTCTCTCTTGGCCCAGCAATCAAAGATATAACCGTCAGTCGGCGTTGCCGTATAAACCAATTCCGCATTCTTCAAGATGTCCGTTTCCGTAAAGGCCAGCATGGCACCGGCGGAGTTGTTCACGACCGTAACATTTCCCATGGTTTCACCCTCTTTTTTGGGGTAAGTGACATGGTAATATTTGGTATCGAAGTTTGCGACAAGGGCCGTATCGCCCCGAAAATTAAATTCCTGATTGTCGGAAGAGCTTACCAAGACTCCGGCCTGGCTTGTCCAGGATTTGAACTCGGATTTGTAATCCTCCGGAGTGGCCCTGGCCGTAAGCGAATGTACGCTAGGAGGCAAATAAAGAACCGTATCCTTCATGTTCGTCAAAGCGTTAAGCGCACCGTTCAGGCCATATTGGATGCCCACCGTACCGGAGCCCTTACCCGTTGTCGTAACGCGGATAGTCCGCGGGAACATCATTACAAATGAAGCGGACTTAAACCGGTCTGTCGTGTGCCAACGGCTTTCCCCTTTTAGCTTGTATTCCACCCACGCAGATACTTCTACTGCAGAATCGACGGCGACGACTCCGTTATAAGTCTCATAGAACCGCTGGGTATCGTATTTAGCGCTATCGGAACAAACAACATACTGATACGAGAACTTACCCGTAGACGGCCTCGCCATGCTTTTGGCAGCGGTAAGCTGCTGGATACTGCTCGTATAAGTGGTATAGCCCGACGACTTGTAATAATGCCTTATCCCGTTCAGGTCATACCGTATCGAGTCAACGGTTTCATCCATCTGGATTTCGATATTCAAGGGCAAAGACGCTTTGACCTTTTCGTAGACAGACTTATAATTTTTACGGTAATCCGAATAATATCCCTGAAATTCAACCGGGCCCGCATTTGCACCATAGTACGTCGTGACAGTCGCCTTCACAGGCGATGCGGCAAACGACAGCACGCTTGAGCCTAGCAACCCGAGGGATAGCGCAATTAATAGTCTGTTCATTTTTTTCTCCTTCTTGCATTAAGAATATAAGAAAATAAAAAGAAGCGTAGACAACGTTGCCCGCTTTTATATCGAAAAAAGGCGCCCCCGCAAAGGAGCGCCTTGAGAGACTTAGAACAAGCTTTTTACTTGATGTTCACGGCTTGAGTCTGGACGCCAACACGGACCAGGTAGGTCGCGGCGGTGCTCATGCCGATGTTGAAGTTAGCCGATTCGACACGGCCCTGCTTTACGATACGGCCCTGCATGTCGAGCACAGCGTAGGTGCTACCCACGTGGGCACCGGCAATCTGGATGCTGCGGCCAACGGCAGTGAGCGAGAACTGCGGGACTTCGCCGAATTCCGGCAGAGCATCCTTGCCCTTGCTAGAGCTGGACTTCGCAGAGCTGCTGCTCTTTGCGCCGCTGGAGCTGGACTTCGTGGAGTTGCTGCTCTTTGCGCTGCTGGAGCTGGACTTCACGGAGCAGCTGCTCTTTGCGCTGCTGGAGCTGGACTTCACGGAGCTGCTGCTCTTTGCGCTGCTGGAGCTGGACTTCACGGAGCTGCTGCTCTTCGCGCTGCTGGAGCTGGACTTCACGGAGCTGCTAGACGGCGGCACGCTGGAGCTGCTGGACTTCACAGAGCTGCTAGACGGCGGCACAACGGAGCTGCTGGACGGCACGGAGCTGCTAGACGGCGGCGTGATGAAGCTGCTTGTCGGCACGGAGCTGCTAGATTCCTGCACAGAGCTGCTGGAAACCGGAGCTTCGGTAGCCGTAAAGGCGTATTCCACATTGAACCTGTTGAGTGTTGCAGCGATATTCGCCACGGCAACTTCGCCGTTCACATAGACCGGGATAACCGCGCCAGTCAAATCCTTGACATCGAGCAAGCCCTTGATCAAGGCATTTTCGGCACATTCGCCTTCGGTATCGACTTCGACACGGGCCTTCCACACGTATTCCGTGCCGGCGACCATCGGGTCTTCAATCATGTCTTCACCGTTGGATTCATACACAAGGCTGTTCTTGACCGTGAAGCATTCCGGCGCAGTCACAGACACCTTCTGCTTGCCTTCGACCATGTCGGTGACGGTAAGCAGCACCTGCGGGATAGCGAGGTATTCGGAATGCACGTCGAGGTTCGCCGTGATGTTGGAGAAGTCGACAGTCCACTGCTTGAACACGAAGCCGTCAAAGGCGGGTGCTTCAGGCGCACTTGCGGCATGGCCGTACTGCACGGACTGATCAGCACCAATCTGGGCGTCATCCTTGTCATAGAACTTGACGATGTATTCCTTCAGGGTCTTCGAAATAACGAGCTTGTAGGTCACATCCTTGGTTGCCGGGGCAACGGCCGGGTTCCAGCCGCCAAAGCCGTACACGTACTGGGCGTCTTCGGCAGGAATGGTAAAGTCGGTTCCAGCCACAGGCACCGTGGGTTCCTGGCCCTGGTCAAGGTACTGCGGATCGCCGATAACCTGGTTGTTCTGGTCAACAAACTTGATCAGGAACATGTCGGCTGCAGTAAACTCGTAGCCCAGATAGAACACCTTGTTTGTATACACATTGTTCCTATTGATATTGTTATCGCCAACCTGTCCATTCACGGTCACAGGCAGAACGCCAGTAGTTCCCTGAAGGTCCTTCCAGCCCTTGACTAGGGCATCGTTGGCACAGGCACCGGCATCGGAAATAGTTACCTTGAACGAGAGATAGTAGGACTCGCCATTTTCCATGGCGCCATCAATTTCGGTAGCCTCATGGTCATCCTCATAGAGGCCCTTGTCCGACACGGTGAAGCAGGAGCTCGGCGCGGTCACTTCGATATCGTCAAGCGTCTTGGTTCCCTTGGTGCCCGTCACGGAGAATTCGATTTCCGGAATCTCGACGAAGGTCGCCATTACGGTAAGCGTATCGTTGATTTCGTCAAAGGCCTTGTCCCAGCCCTTGAATGCATAGCCATCGCGAGCCGGAACAGTCGGAGCCACGGCGGCAGCACCCGGGGCGACAAAGCCGCTCTTCAGCAAGCTGCCGTTGTAGTTGAGGAACTTGACCTTATAATTGTAGACGGCATGGATTTCCATCGGGGCGGTAACCGTAGAGAAGGTCTTGTCCCAGCTCCTAAACTGGAAGTTCTCCGTATCGCCCTTATGGGTCGGGTTAGTCGGAGCAGTCGCGGCTGCATTCTGGGGAACAAAGGTAGCCTTGAGCTCGGAGTTGTCGAAGTCAAGGAACTTCACCATGTACTTGACATCCAAGACAGCCTTGTACTTTGCAGAATCGTTTGATACCTTGAACGTTGTCGTCGTCGCAGCAATCGTCTGGGTAGAATTAAGCATATTCACCCAATGATAATCGGCCGTTACCGTAGAGCTGCCTTCGGGCACGCCAATAGCGGTCCTGTCCGTCGGGATATTGACCGTTGCATTGTATGCATAGACGCCATTCACGAGGGCTGTCGTACCGTTAGCTGCATAGAACATTACCGGATACTTCCAATTTATGCGGATAATCTTAGAGGTGGTCATATCAGCTGCTTTCGCGCTATCCGAATAAACGGCCTTCACACGAACATTGGTATAACTATTGCCCTTAATGGAACCCATATTGGTTGTACCAACAATAAGCTGACCTTTGCGATTTACCTTTATATTGTTTGTCCAAGTATTCCCATCAACAAATGTCGTATAACCGAATACTGAACTCGTGTATATATCCGAATATGTTGCACCATCCTTACTAACCTGAACCACATACTTCGCACTACGAGTCGTTCCCTTCATGTAATTGCTGAAGTTTAGGGAATCGCGACCATACACAAAATCTACCGTAGACTTCGATGTATCGGAATTCGATGTTAAAGAGCCTCCATTATACTTGGACGAAGCCAACCAAAAACGGGATTGAATGGGCGTAACATTAAAGTATGCAGACAAAGTCGTATCGCCACGAACGGTAATACTTAGCGAGCTCGCCGTAGATACGTTCGTACTTCCCGCATTGGGATACCAGCCAACAAAAGAGAATCCTGTTTTCGGAGTCGCAACTACAGAGAAACGGCTACCGGCATTGACATTCCTATTATAAGAAGTGCTAATTGTTCCGGAGTTCGATGGGCTAGCCGGGTCCACTTCAGTAACAAAGTGATAAAGAGGAATGAACTTTATTTCATTAGAGTATGTCGTATCATAGATGGCCTTACCAAGACTGTCAGCAATTCGGGTAATCATCTTTTGCCTAAAGAGAAGAAGGGAATCACCATAAGCAATGCGATAGCCCTTACGCACGGTAACACCGTCAGAATAACTGTTATTGCTGAAGGATCCTGTTCCATCCCAAGCAGAATACCATGAACCCGCTTGATATTTCCCCGTACTCGCATCATAATAATAACGTCTAAACTCATTAGACATTTTTACAGAATCTGCACCTTTCATATCAATGTTAGCAGAAATTGTATCAGTACTCAACGGGAAAGATATGCTTGTCACGGCATTTGAAGCAGTGTATGTAGTGTTAACACTTCCTGTTCTTTTCTTAATATAAGCCGTTCCCGTAGCAGGTAGCGTATAGTACATATAGTAGGTAGCTTTGGTCTTGCTGTTTTCATAACCTGCTATCGCACCATACGCCGAATGGCTTGGCAATTTTGAACCAATCGAATCAACCGTAAATCGAATTTTATAATAACCTTCCTTCTTTGCTCTCGCAATCAATGTATCTATGTTCGCCGCACGGAACGAAATCTTTGCCGTATCTGCTGATTTTTCTTCATCATAGAAGCCATAAATACGCGTCCCCGACACATTTGTTGACGAGGTGTACGTGCCATAACCATAATAATAAGGCGTCTGGCCATTCTGATAGTAAAGCTTAGTATTTGTAGTTACACCATAAGCCGCTAACACATAATATCGGTCAATTTTTGATCCAGGATCACTTTTATCAAAAAAAGAAATGGAGCCACGTCCCGCTCCTGTCGCACCCGTCTTATGGAACGCCAAAGCATATTTATCGGAAGTCAACCTCAAGGGAGAAGTGCTCAGCGACTGAGCAGTTCTTAGGTTTTCTTCACTTGGTGCCGTATAGCTATAAGCAGCATTTACCGCCGAAAGCGCGCCGGCGCATAGGACGGACAGCGCAATCGTCTTGATTGTTTTTTTCATCTTGGTCTCCTTTCGAAAGAACGCCAAAAAACGGGGGGAAGCCCTATTTTTTAACAAATTTGTAGCAAATGTAAACAAAATTGTAACAAACGTCAATCATTTTTGTAAGAATAAATTATTCTTAGTCGCTTTAAGGCAAATTTGCTCATATTTGGCCATTTTGTTACAAAAAGTTTACACACAACTGTATACAGTCCTATCCCGGCATTACAGTGTCACCACACCCGCTGGTCACCGGGTAAGCGGCACGTTTCACCCGCCTTTGGCTCGGCTCGGCCCCCTTTTTTTCTATCTTGGCGCCCGTGATTCAAATCCAGAACGTTTCCAAGTCCTTCGGCGTACAGGTCCTTTTGGACGGCGCCTCCCTGCTCGTGGGCGACCATGAGCGCGTGGGGCTCGTGGGCCGCAACGGTTGCGGAAAATCCACGCTGTTCAAGATGATTTTGGGCCAGGAATGCCTCGATGGCGGGTCCATCGACATCCCCAAGAAGTATACGCTCGGCTACCTGCAGCAGCACCTGAACTTCACGCACGCGACCGTGCACGAAGAGGCATGCAGCGTGCTCAAGCCCAATGAAGACGGCTGGATAGAAGAACACAAGGTGGAGGCCATCCTGTTCGGTCTCGGATTCGACGAAGAATCCATGCACAAGAGCCCCTCGTTGCTTTCGGGCGGTTTCCAGATTCGCCTGAACCTGGCGAAGGTGTTGGCGAGCGAGCCCGACATGCTGCTGCTCGACGAACCGACAAACTACCTCGACATCGTGTCGATGCGCTGGCTCAGCCGCTTTTTGCGCAACTGGAAGGGCGAAGTGCTTTTGATTACGCACGACCACCACTTTATGGACGAGGTCTGCACGCACACCGCCGG
>CADBLC010000003.1 GCA_902795385.1 Fibrobacter succinogenes
CAAGTTCATCTTCAAGAACGTGAGGCTCTGGAGCGGGCAAGACACGTACTATTCCAAGAAGGGGCGCACCTACTGGGAAGGCGGCGAAATCGACGGCACTGTCGACTTTATCTGCGGCGGCGGGAACGTATTCTTTGAAGGCACCAAACTCGTGATGACGCGAAAGGGGGGCTACATCACCGCTTCGCAAAGCGACTCGGATTGGGGCTACGTTTTCAACAACGCGACCATCGAAGTCAGCGACAACAGCTTCAACAAGACATTCTACCTGGGTCGTTCCTGGGCACGCGCCAAGACGGTTTTCCTCAACACCATCATGAAAGCGGAACCCACCGCCGAAGGCTGGGGCCCCGACATGAATTCCGCACCGCAGGTATTCGGCGAATACAACAGCAAGAACGCTAACGGCGGCGCCATCAATACAAGCCAGCGCAAAACTCGCTTTGACGGCGGCAAGGACGCCTCGACCGCGACCACGCTCAAGACGGTGTGGAACGCAAGCGATGCCGCGAAGTACACGCTCCAGAACGTGCTCAAGGGCAGCGACAACTGGGACCCGACCAAACTGACCGCGCAAGTGAACGCACCGAAGATAGCCCAGGAAGGCGCCGAAATCACATGGAACAACGACGACAATGCCCGTTGCTGGGTGATATTCGTGAACGGCAAGTACAAGGCGAACGTGATAACGCCCAGCTTTTCGCTCGACGGGATCGCGACCGGCTCGAAGATTACGGTACGTGCCGCCAACAGCATGGGCGGACTCGGGAACAGTTCCAACGAGGTGACTACGCTAGACGCCACCGCCACCTACTACAAGGTTTCGCTCAACGAACCCGTCGGCGGCACCGTCGAAACGTCGTTCAGCGGGGACAAGATCATGGAAGGCAAAGACGCCGTGTTCACCGCGAAGCCGTTCAGTGGCTGGAAGTTCGCGGGCTGGAGCGGAGCAAGTGCCGCGGGCATTGACGCAAGCAAGTCCCCGACGACCATCAAGGCTACGGGCGACATCGAGCTTGCCGCAAGCTTTGTAGGCGACGGCAGCAACAAGTTCCAGGCCGAAGACGGCACCGTCGAGAACGCCATCAAGGAAAGCACCAATGCGGGCTTCGCGGGCACGGGCTACATCAACTTCGGTACAGGAGTCTCTACGGTCACGGTTCCCGTCTACGCAAGCGCCAAGGGCGAATACAAGCTCACCATGACGTACGCGAACGGGAGCACTGCGGCCCGCAGCCTATCCATCAAGAGCGAATCTGGCGATGCGCAGGAAATTGAATTCGCGACAACCGCGAACTGGACCACCTACGTGACGAAGGATGTTTCCGTGACGCTACCGCTGGGCGCAAGCACCATCACGTTCGCGACCGTGGGCGGCAACGACGGCCCGAACCTGGACCAGCTGGAACTTACCGCGGTAAACGTGACGCCGCCCGACTCGGGCATCACGCGCATCGCAAACGAGATTGCGGGAGTCTCGATGAACGCAACCGCGACGCGCATCCGCCTGTTCAGCATGACGGGCAAACTGTTGCGTGAAAGCGCCGACATCAATACGGTGGGCCTCCCCCGCGGCATCTACATACTGCAGACTGTCGCGCCAGGGCACAGCATTCAAAAGATTATCCGCGTGAAATAACGGCTATTCGCCGAACACGAACTTCACGTAAAGTGCGAACAGCGCGTCGCCCCACAGGAACATGAACGGGGCGGCAACCGCGAGGAACGGCCCGAACGGGATTTGCCCCGAGCCGTCTTCGGACTTGTGCAACTTGCTGTAGGGCACCATCACGAGAATCCCCAGCAGGGCCGCCACGATGAGTGTTTCGACAGCACCGGTAACGCCCATCAGCGCGCCGTAACCCGCCAACAGTTTCACATCACCAAAGCCCATCGCCTCTTTTTTCAAGACCTTGGTCGCGACCCAGCCCACCAGGTAGAGCCCGCCACCGGCGACAACCGCCCCGAGCAGGCTCTGCAGCGGGGTGACTCCACCGGGAATAATCGAAATCAAGAGGCCCGCGACAATCCCGCCCACCGAGATGGAATCGGGAATCAGCTTGTACTTGCAGTCCACGGCGCACACCGGGTACGCCCCGAGCAAGAGCCACGCCATCGCAAGCGCCCCGGCCCATACGGCAGGGTCCGACACCGGCATGCGGAAAAGTTCCGGAGTGACGGGGGCCGTGCCCACGACCGCGACCGACGCAAAAAGCGAAAGCGCCCCCAACAGGCCACACAGGGCCTCGCCTACCGGATAGATGACGCTGATAGGCTGATGGCAGCAGGCGCTTTTGCCCCGGAGCCAGAGCCAACCCACGATAGGAAGGTTGTACCGAATGGGGATCCGCTTTTTGCAGAGCGGGCAATGACTGGGCGGGTTGATAAGGGAAATCCCGCGCGGCATGCGGTATACGATGACGTTGTAGAAGCTCCCGACGCACGCGCCAAGAGCAAAAAAAACGGCCAGCCAATACCAAAGGGGGATTTCTTCCATAAAAACCTCAAAAAGTGGTACATTCGGGAATATATAAACATTAATATAATGTTTGTTTTCCCGATTAAAAAAGATAAATTTAATTCCATAGAGCCCTCGCAAGGGGCCCTGTTATTGTGTATCAAAAAAAAAGGATTGGATATGCGTTTTAGAAGCCTTCGCCTGTTCCTCGTTCTTGCCCTCGGCATGGCATGCTTTTTCGGCTGCTCCCGAGAATCCTCCATCAAGGAAAACGTGAACCTGCGGAACAACCACTCGGTGGTGTTCGCCTTCAACAAGCCCTTCGAGAACGCCGAGGCGTTTGCCGACTCCATCATCAACCTGAGCAATCCGGACTCCGTGCTGGTGTACGACACGCTCACCATCACCGTGAACGATACCGTCTACCTGATGGGCTTCCTCCGCTACAACTCCGACAAGGTCTACCGCTATATATGGCACTTCGAGGAACCCTACAGCAAGGACAACAAGGACACCCTCAAGAAGGACTGCGAATTCTACTTCCATGGCGAAACCGGGAACGGCTGTAACTACGTCACCGAGAACAGCTCTAACGCCACGCCGCACTTCCGCGTCTATCCCGACACCGGTATCTACAGCCCGCTCTTTATCGCCATCGACGGCAACAACGCCCGAGACACCGCCGGTATCGGCCAGTACGTACGCGTCATCAATACCGCCCCGTACCTGAGCGTCCCGAAAGACACTCTGTGGACCCGTTCCAAGGGCGAAATCACGTTTACCATCGTGGCGCTCGACTCGTTCGGCACCATCAAGAGCCTCTCGGTCGACCTTGACGCCAGCGGCAGCGGCAAACCCGAAAAGTGGAAATTCGAGGAAGTCGGCAAGGACTCCCTCTCCCTGACCATCAAGTACGACTCCACCAAGGTGGACTCCATCGGCAACCAGAAGATTTACGTTATCGCCATCGACGACGACGACAACGAGACGAAGGACAGCGTGAACCTCCACTTCAACCAGAAGCCGACGCTCAAGCTGATAAGCCCCGAAGACAACTCCACGCAGAACGAGAAGGAACGACTGATCCTCCACTACGAAGCGACCGACATGGACAACCCGGCCTCCCTGCGCTATTTCGTGCGTGCGGCGAACCCCATCCAGAGCGACACGAGCATCGAGGAATTCGTCCCGAACTTCACGAACCGCTACCTGGTCGCCGAGAACCTCAAGGAACCCTACTTTGTGGCTGTTGATGCGAACGGCAACAACCAGCTCAAGCTTTCGGGCCGCATCTACTGGGATGTGTGGGTGACCGACGGCTACGACACCGTGTATGCCGACAAGGTCAAGGGTGACGACGGCAAGCAGCGTCCGCGCACGTTCCTCCTGGTCGACCTCAAGAACCCCTACGGCGTATTCATGGGCCACGTGCAGTACCAAGGACGTTCCGTCCACTCGGGCATTCTTGTGGAGTTCAAGGATTCCGTGAACAGCTACCTCGCCGTCACCAACGACAAGGGCTACTTCAGCGTCAATGTTCCCTCCGGCTCGTACCGCATGATTGCACGCGATACTGCGGGCTACGGCTACAAGCCCGACACCCTCCCGTACCGCCATATCGAAGTCGGCCAGACCATCAACATGGGCAACAAGGTACTCAAGGATCCCATCGAACCGAACATCATCCTCGACAACCCCATCGACACGCTGTACGGCAGGTCGTATGAATTCAACGGCAAGGCTGAAGACTACGGTTCGCAGGTCAAGAACGTAGAAGTCTGGCTGGACGGCGAACCGCAAGAGGTGACCTTCTTTGGCGGATACAACAAGTTCACCAACAAGTGGACCTGGCGCGCACAGCTCGACGACCTCACCGATGGCAAGCACACCTTCGAGGTTCTCGCGAACGACAGCGCGGGCCTCAAGTCGCCCAAGGTCAAGAACGAGTTCCTTGTCTTGGCTTCTTCCATAAGGCTCCTCGTGAACGGCAAGGCCGCCGCCATGGAAAAGAATACCGAGACGCTCAAGTTCACCGTGAAGATTGCCGACGCGCACCCGATGCCCGACTCGCTGTTCTTCGTGACGAACGTGGACAAGATGTCGGTGATTGCCGTGAAGGTCAAAGCCGACAGCACCGCCGAAGTCTCGCTCAAGCAAGAGGACTTCCCCGCCGAGATGAAGGCATCTACATTCTACACCATGGTCGCACAGACCGACCGCAAGGGCAGCAGCAGTTCCAACTCGGTACGCTTCGGCTTTTTGAGCGACAAGCCGGCCGCCTTCTTTATCGAACCGGGCGCCGACACGACCATTTCCATGAATGACGTTATCCATGTGAACCTCGAAGTCATCCCGAACAACGACGACCCCACCAACGACAAGTACACGCTCACCTGGAATTGCGGCGGTGCCGTATCTTGCATCGACGCCAACACCACGTCGGGCGACCTCACCTGGAAAACGAAGGGTATGCACCTCGTTATCGTGGACATCACCAACGACGACGGCAAGAAGAGCAGCGACACCATCACCGTGAACGTTGTGTCTGACCCGCCGAAGATTACCGCGACAACGGATAGCAAGCCGAGACAGAAGATTAAGTCTACGGTTGAAGTGAACGTTTCTGCAAGCGACAAGCTCGGCACGGTCACCAAGATTTCTTGGGGCTGCAGCGCCCAGAAGAGCGGGCTTGACAAGGCGGTAGCGGACAACAAGATTACGATTGACCCGCCCACCAAGAGCCACAGCGAAACCGTCACGGTCACGCTCCCCGGCGAAGAGACTAGCTACTACTGCGCCTTCGAAGCTACCGACGACGACGAAGAGACTGCACGCGACACCCTCACCTTCGAGGTGGTTGCCGACAAGCCGTACGTACACCTGAACATCAAGCAGCAGACGCTCACCATCAACGACCAGGCCGACCTCCTGTTCATGGCCGGGGACTCCCTGGGCAGCATCGTCAAGTACGAAAAGAGCTGCGCCAACAAGAAGGATTACCTGGACGAGAACTGGGAAACGTTCACCGGTTCTACGAGAGTCTTTATGCCCAGCACGGCGGGTGCGTTCTACTGCGCCATCCGCGTGACCGACGATGACGGCAACACCGCGAACGATACCGCCACCTACAACGTGCTCAAGGCATCGCCCACCGTAACCGTGATGGGCGCCAACACCGTCACCATCAAGGACACGGTGAACCTCGATGCCGACGCCAGGGACTCGACGCAGTACAACGGCGTGTTCCTGCAGGGAAGCATCAAGAAGTACGAATGGGGTTGCGGTACGAACGGTTCGTCCATCGCCTTTACGTACACTTCCAACAGTTCGCCCGAATTCAGGGCCGTAATGCCCGCCACCCCGTACGACACATACCTCTGTATTGTACAGGTGACCGACGACGACGGCAATACCGCCCGAGACACCGCCAGGATTACCGTCCTTCTGGACCCGCCCACCGTTACGGTACAGCGCGAAACCATCACTGTCCGCGAAGGCTTCAACATACTGCTCGACGCCACCGCCTCGGATGGCTACGGCAGCATCGTGAAGCGTGAATGGAGCTGCGGTACGCCCACCACGGTCGAAAACAACTGGAGGACAGTCGACAACCTCAGCACCACTTGGGAAGCTCCCGCGGCAACGCTTAACTACAACTGCATTGTCCGCGTCACCGACGACGACGGCAACACCGCACGCGACACGACGCACATCGTGTACAGCACGGGTACGCCTGTTATCACGGTCAAGGACGAAATCATCTACGTGATGCCCGGCCAGCCCTTCGACTTGTCGGCAACGAAGAACGATGACGTATGGCCCAACAACAACGTGAGCTGGTACAAGTGGCAGTGCTACTACAAGGACAACAACCAGGCCGTCAAGGAAGAGCCTCTCTACAGCTTTATCGACAACATCCTCTACGACGACCACAACAATCCCATCCTGTTCTACGCCCACAAGGATTCCTCTTACACCGGCAAGGGCAAGGATATCTACTGCGTCGTGACCGCCGAGGAAATCTCTACCGGTTCCACCTTCAGCGACACGACCCAGATCAAGATTATCGTGAATCCGCCGAAGGGCGTGATTACCGCAGCCGACACGGTGTTCCTGTGGAGCGGCGACTCCTCCGTCTCGGCCGAGGGCCGTTACTTCTATACCGAAGAATGGGGCGGCATGAATTCCACCATGGGCCCGATTGGCGACATAAACAACCAGAAGTTCAACTGGAAGTTCAGCAACGTGGGTGAAGGCTACTACGAAGGACGCAAGGACGGTACAATCGACACGCTCACTTCGCAGTTCAACAAGGCCTTCCTCCGCAGCACCGCCGAAGGTTCCCGCAGGTTCTGCCTCGACTACCGCGACAGTAACGCGACCGCCGTGAACGAGGCGTTCTACATGCGCCACCGCGCCGAAGAAGTGTGCCGCACCATATACTTCCGCAAGGCCTGGCGTAACACCGCCGACGATACCGTCTTGACGAAGTCCAAGTTTACGACTCCGCCGGTACTCACCATCGTTGGCAAGAAGCCCATCGAAGTCTACCTCACGTCGAACACCACCATAGGTTCCAAATACTACAACGGTTCGACTTGGACGGACATCGATGCGTCGGGCATTACCTTCGCAGATTCCATCACGAAGATTGCCATCGCCAACAACGGTACGCACGCATTCCTGGCAGTCCTTTCTTCTAAGGATACCCTGAAGGTGTTCAAGTCGACCAACGGCACATCTACCTGGTCGTCTGTCGGGAACGCCCTTAGCGGAATCGGATCTGTCGACATCGCGGTCAAGAACAACAGCGACGCACAGCCCACGGTCCTCTACATCAGGAAATCGGACAATGCGCCGTTCTTTGCGAACCTGAACAACAACAGCTGGAGTTCGACCAAGGTATCCGACAACAAGAAGGCCCGAGAAATCAAGGGCGCATTCGCTAGCGACGGACGCTTCATCGTAGCCTTCGTCGACAATACGAACAGCTACAATGGCTATTACGCCCTCTACAAGGCGTCGTTCAACGATCCTAAGAAGGATATGTCGATCCGTGCCGACATGAGCAGCATTGACATCGCTGTAGACAACTCGACGCTCTACCTGGGTTACTCGAACCGCGCCACCGAAAACTATGGTCCTGTCGTAATGAAGGGCACGATCAACAGCAACAACATTTCCTTCAGTAGCGCATCGGAATTCTCGCAACCGTTTACCGAGGGCAAGCTCATCCACGGCATCAGCATTGCAGCCAAGGGTGGCAAGGTGTACGCCATCATCGACGACAACAGCAGGGTGAACATGGCGCAATCGCATACCTACCGCCTGGACGGCACCTCGTGGAAGGTATACGGCGAAAACGAACTTCCCTACTTCAAGGTTACATTCTACAACAGCCACAAGTACTACTTGCGCGGATACGCACCCGATATTGCCGTCGACAGCGACGGGAAGGTGTATATCAGCATGCTCGCCTGGGAAAACGCAGGTGGCAGGGACGCGAACTTCGGTCCGCTCGTCATGAAGTACGTGGCTGATTCCTGGACGGTACATTAATGAACATCGAAATAGCATCTATCTGTGACGCCGCCACTGCCAATGGCATGGGCGGCCGCCTGAACATTCTCGGGGCATTCGACAGAATCTTCCCGCAGTCTTTCCCCTTCGTGATTCCGCAATGCTCGGCCGCTTTCCGCATCCGCTACCAGCGCGCCGAAGCAGGCAAGCATAAGCTGGAACTCGCCATCGAAGACGTATGCGGGCACGCCATAGTGCCTCCCATGCAGTCGGAGATTCCCTTCGAGCCCGTGGCTACCGGTTTCGATACCGCGGCAGTGAACCTGGTGCTCAACATGCAGCGTCTGCAGATTGCCCGCGCCGACAAGTATATTATCCGCCTGAGCATCGACGAAGAAGAAATCGTGACGCTCCCGCTGTACATCCTCGAAGATCCGCGCGCCAAGCACGCGAATCCGGGCACCGACGGCGAGGTGAGGAACTAGCCTGGCGATGCGCGTGCGTCCTGAAATTCCGGCAGCGCTGTTTATCCTCGCGGGAGCGTTTACGCTAATCGCCTGCGGGGACATCAACAAGAGCTGGGAAAGCGACGGCGGCGGCTACATCAAGTACCAAATCGACGATTCCGAGAGCTACACGATAGAACTCGGCCAAGACGACGTGGAATTGACGAACTATCACCGCCATTATTTCCATTTCAAGACACGCTACGAGGAAAGCAAGCGCAACGACGCCATGGAGGCGATGGTCTACAAGCCCAAACTGGGCGATAACGCCATCGTCGACGGGTATTCCTGGATTAGCCTCGAAGGGTCCCCCAAGGGGGCCATTTTGACCGACCAGAGTACCATGCATTTCGACCAGATGGACGATTCCACCTGGACGGCGGACATTGACTTCTATATTCAGGACTGCCGAAGCGGAATTTGCAGCGATACCCTGCCCCGAATCCACATTACGGGGCGTTTCCGTTACTGGATTGGCAAAGACGACGACTAAATAGTCAAAAAGCCCTTGACAAATCCGGGTCAAGTTTCTACTATTGGCCATACTCTAATGGTCGATTAGCTCAGTTGGTTAGAGCGCCACCTTGACATGGTGGAGGTCACAGATTCGAGTTCTGTATCGACCACTTGAAAAGACCTCACTTCTGTGAGGTCTTTTTTTGCATCTCGACGAATTATCAAAAAAAGAAACCGCCCTCGCGGACGGTTCCCAAATCTGCATTTCAAGTAAACTAAGATTACTTCTTAGCCTTGCTCTTGGCAGCGTCGGCCTTGAGAGCAGCACCGGCCTTGAAGCCGACGGTCTTGGAAGCCTTGATCTTGATGGTAGCGCCAGTCTGCGGATTGCGGCCGGTACGGGCAGCGCGAGTCTTGACAGAGAAGGTGCCGAAGCCGATCAACTGGACGTTGCCGTCCTTCTTGATACCAGCAGCGATACCGTCGAGCACAGCGTCGACAGCGCGGCCAGCAGCAGCCTTGGATTCAAAACCAGCTTCCTTGTTGGCGAGAATGGCTTCGATGAGATCTAGTTTATTCATGTTATTAACTCCTTGAGTTAGGTTTGGTTTTTGTATGGTGATATTATACCTTTTTTTTTGCCTTGTGGAATAATTTTAAAAAAAATTATTCTTTTTTCGAGGCCTATAAAATCAAGCCTCAGAGGCCGGTCCTGCCTTCGTGGTTCGGGCTTCGCGGGCCCTCTGCTGGAGCTTCTCGATGTACACCAAGCACAAGCAAGTGAACGGGATTGCGACAAGTAACCCTAAGAAGCCCAACAACTTACCCCATATAGAGATGCTCAACAAAATGCCTACAGGCGGCAAGTTCATTGATTTTCCGACAATGCGCGGCACCAGGAAAAAGTCCTCGATTACCTGCACCACGAGGTAAATGACGGCAATGATGATGGCCACTTCCCAGAAGGGCATGCCCGTGTTGAGGGAGTACGCGAGGGCAAGCAACAGCGCAAGCGGGATGGTGGTGAGCTGCATGTAAGGAATCATGTTGAGTGCGCCCGAGAACAGGCCGAAAGCAACACCCATGGGCAGCCCCATCACGCCGAAACCGATTGCATACAAAATACCGACAGTCAATGCGACAAGCGACTGCGCACGGAAATACGTACCCATGAACTTGTCGGTCTCGTGCGCAAACGAACTCGCATCTTTCTTTAAACGCACAGGGACCAAGCTCAGCACGCCCTTGCGCAACTTGGGCATATCGAGCATGATGAACACGAGGTACATAAAGATAATCGCGGCACCCGAGAACCACAGGAAAATGGAACCCGTGTACGAGAGCACACCCCACGCACCGGGCAACACCTTCGCCGCCACGTTCTGCACTTCGTTCCAGAAGTCGAGACTCTGCATGGCGCCGGCAAGCTGTTCCCAAGAAATCATGTCGCGGACAGTCTGGTACAAGTCGCCCGGCATCAGGTTCGCAATGCGCGCGGACCATTCGGAGTCATTGAACATCTTTGAGATGAGCACGCCTAGGTTGCGCACTTCGCTCACCACCATCGGCACAAAGATTCGCAAGCTTCCGCCAATAACGAGTATCGCCCCGAGGAGCACAATCAAAACGGCGACAATTCGGTGCTTGACCTTCACCGTCAACTTCGTAACGAGCGGGTCTGCGATATAGGCCATCAAGAACGCGGCAAAGAACGGAAACAGTACGCCACGCAGGTAATTTACCAGCAGCAGCGCCACGACCGTTCCAAGCACGATCAAAATAAAATGCATTACCCTGTCAAGAGTCCAACGTCTATACATCCTTCTTCCTGTATTCCAGTGGTTTCTTGCCGTACAATCTACAAAAATCACGTTCCAGCCGCGCCGCGGACTTGGCACCCACGGCAATCGCAATCTCGGCGACCGACTTATCCGTCTGCTTGAGGAGTCTCGCCGCTTCCTTCATCTGCGATTCAAACGCAGCGGCGTCACGCGGCTTGCGGAACGCCATATAGAGGAACGCGCCAAGCAAAAGAATCATCGCCGCAAGCGCGAAGAACATTCCCTTCTGGAAATCCCTGTTCTCGCCCCACAGGCGCACGCTCTTCAATTCTATATCGTCGGGAATGCCGCGCAGGGCACCCTCGCCGTTGAACACCTCGAACATCGCCGACTGGAAAAAGTACGAAAGGCCGTCATCCTTGTCGAGCCCCTGGGCAACAAGCCACCATTCCTTATTCTTGAACGCGGTAAGCGGGACCTTGATTTCGGCGGGAGCACCCGTCACCGCGACTTCCGCTTCGAGCGGGCGGTACGTGAGGTACTTCCCCGGTGTAGAATAGACGGGGTCGACGGTCAATATACGGAGCGTCACCGAGCGCATGCGGCCAGTTTCCACCACTACGGCAACCGTATCGAACCGCGAAAGATCGAACGGGCCGGCAGGACGCTTTTCGAAAGACGTCAAGTTGAATCCGATACCGGCGTAAGCGTAGGCCTTGCCGCTACGGATGTTTACGCGGGCTGAAATCGACGAATCGCGGGCCACAATCTCGGATGTAGAAAAGCCGCCCGCCTCGGCGTCGGTAAGCGCAAAGACTTCGAAGCCTCCGCCCGGGAAAATTACGTGGGCGCCATCCTTGAACGCGCCAAAGAGTACGACCCAGGCGCCAAACGCCACGACAAACGCGGCTATACCGAGAATCTTACTTTTCTTCTGCATCGTTCTTCAAATGGTGGCTGCGCCCTACCGCGACAATCGTCAAGAGCAGGAATACGCCGAGCACAATCCCGAAATAGACGTTGCTCACGCCCACCGCCGAAATACGGAAAATCTTGAGCGAGAATTTTTTGCCGCGGGGCTGGTTCCAGCCGGGAGCGATTTCTACGCGGGCCACCGATTCCTGGTGACGCTGGTTCAGCTTTCGGTCCACCTTGCCGTCTTCGTACCAAAAATCAGGCGTATAGAACTGTTCGAACGGAATCGCGATACGCTGGCGACCATCCTTGAGCGGCAATTCCTTCATCAACAGGCGGAACGTTTTCGCTTTGCTCGGGTCGGTCACGTCGGGGTCAAAAGCCCAGACCTTGACGAGAACCTCTTGGGTACCGTGGGCCTCGACGTCAAAAATCATGGAATCGACAAACGTCCAGTTGCGGTATTCGCCCGCACTGTCGGGATCGGCATTCCAGAGGATTCCGCACCAGGCGCCCTTGGCCGTGTCTTCGCCGAGCGTGCAGTCAAAGGAAAGCGACGAATCGGCGACATCGGTATGGGCAACGGATTCTCCGCCGTCGGAGACATCGTCGTACCCGAATACGGACACGCCCTCTTTTAGCGGAAAGACGGTTTCCTCGAAATAGGAATCGGGAAGAAGGGCGTAAACAACAAGGACCAGGGCGGCTATCAATGCCAGGATGGCGTATGTCTTTCTCATCTTATTCGAAAATCTTTTTCAAGTGGAGGTTGTACTGCAACTCGTCCAGAGGGTCGACCTCCGGCATTTTCTCTCCAAACAACTTAGAAACCACGGAATCGAGGGCTCGGATAAAGAAGAAATGGTGCTTCTTGGAACCGAAATCGTTCCGGAACGGCGTATCGAGCGTGCGCTTGAGGATGGCAAGCATCTGCGAAGGCGGCAAATGGAACATCTTGCAACAGCCCGTCACCTTGCCGGGCATGCCGTAATCGGGAATGTTACCGTCGGCAAGCAGTTCGCCATGGTCGATGCAAGTGGCACCCGCCATGTCGGGATCGGCGACGTTTTTCGCCTTGAGGGCGTTGTACCACAGTTCGCGGGAACGGTCCGGCAAGTCGTTTCGCAGGGCCATCGTCTGGTCGCACGGAAAAAAGGTCGAAAAGCATTTGGGGCAGATACGTAGATCCAGGTGACCTATTTTCATCTGCGCCACATCCGTTTTGCAAAAAGGGCATGTACTCATGAAAGGGAATATAGTTAATTCTATATTTACGCCATGGCAAAAGTTGTACAGATAACCGCTGAAAATTTTGAAACCGAGGTCATCCAGGCCTCCGAGAACCGCGCCGTAGCGGTACTTTTCTCCTCCGCAGAATACCCCGACTGCGGCCCCTATTCCCAGCTGATGGGCCAGCTTTCCACCAGCCTGGACTTCACCCTCGGCGTAGTTAGCTGCGACGACCGCGAGAACATGCGCCTCATCCAGGCGTTCCGCGTGCAGTCCGTACCCGAAGTACACGTGGTGAACAAGGGCGAAATCGCAGACGTTATCCAGGGCGTATTGCCCGAAGCCGACCTGAAGAAGCGACTCGAGAAGTTCTTCGTCTCGGACGAGGCCCGGTTCCAGATGGCGCTCGAAGATGCGATTGCCCAAAAGAACTTTGACCAGGCACTCCCGATGCTCGACGAGGCCCTCGCGAAGACCCCCGACGACAAGAAACTGCAATTGCTGTGGGCGAAAGCGAGCCTCGGCATGGGCGATACCGAGAAGGCGAAAGACGTGCTGTCCAAGTTCACCGAGGCCGACGACCAGTACCGCGAGGCAAAATCGCTGTTGGAACTGCTGGACTTCCACGCCGAAGCGGCAAGAAAAGACGTGCAGGGCAAAGAAGCGATTGTCTACCACGAGGCATGCAAGATGGCCTGCGCCGAAGACTTCGAGAGCGCCCTGCAGGCGTTCTTGAACTTGTTCGTAGAAGCACCCGAATGGAACGACGGAGCCGCCAAGAAGGCGATGCTCACGTTGTTCGGCGTACTAGGGCCCAAGCACGAACTCACATGGAAGTATCGTGCCAAGCTCAATACGATGATGTTTATCTAGCAGCCTAGAAAGACTACATCTCTTCCAGTTCCTTGCCCTTCGTCTCGTTGATGAACTTCGCGACAAAGAAGATGCTGAAGATGGCGAAGAAGGAATAGATAGCGTACGTTGGTCCGACGCCAATGCCGTCTTTGCCCGTAAGCACCGGGAAGCTCCAGGTCACGACGAAGTTCGCGCCCCACTGCGCCAGGCCGCATATGGCGATAGCCACGGCGCGGATGCGGTTGTTGAACATCTCGCCGAGCATGACCCACATGACCGGACCCCACGTTGCAGCGAAGAACGTGATGTAGAGGTTAGCCGAAATCAACGCGATAACACCTGCGGCACCGGGGAGGCTTCCGTCGACATTCGCGCTCATGAAGCAAATCGTGAGGGTGCTGAGGGTAATCGCCATGCCGATGCTACCGATAAGAAGCAAGGGCTTACGACCAAGCTTGTCGATAAGCATGATGGCGACAATGGTCATGACCAGGTTGACGGCGCTCGAAATCACGCTGGTGAAGAAGGCGTCGCTTTCACCGAAGCCCACGCTCTGCCAGAGCATAGTACCGTAATAGAAAATCACGTTGATACCCACAAGCTGCTGCAATATGGCAAGGCCGAGACCCGCCCATACAATCGGCGAAACGCGCTTTTTGCCACCGACCATCTCAAGCAGGTCCGCAAGCTTCGCGGGCTTTTCGTTCTTGAACGTCTCATGGATGGACTCGATTTCCTTGTCCACGCCTTCGGCGTCGATTTTTGCCAGCACCGCCTTGGCCTCTTCCAGGCATCCCTTATGTACAAGGTAACGCGGGGATTCCGGGAGGCGCCAGGCAGCAAGCCCGTAGAGGGCGGCCGGGATGATTTCGACCCAGAACATGATCTGCCATGCCTTGAATCCGCCAAAGCAGACATTGTTGGCAGAGCCGGCAATGCGCACGATGAGGTAGTTCGAGAGCAACGCCACGAAGATACCTATAACGATGGCGAACTGCTGCATGGAACCGAGGCGCCCGCGCAAGTGCGCCGGAGCCGTTTCGGCAATGTAGATAGGGGCGATGATGCTAGCCACACCGATACCCACACCGCCGATAACGCGCCACATGATAAAGTCCGGAATCCCGAACGGGACGCCAGAACCGATGGCACTCACCAGGAATAGAGCCGATGCCGCAAGCATGCAACGGACACGCCCGAACATGTCGGCCAGGCGCCCAGCAAAGTACGCACCGACCGCGGCACCGATCAGCGCGAGAGAAACGGCCCAGGCCAGCTGGTAATCCGTCGCGTTAAAGTGAATTTTGAGGGCGCCGTTCGCACCGTTAATCACGGAAGAATCGAAGCCAAAGAGGAATCCGCCGATAGCGGCTGACAATGTGATGAGCACGATGTGCCCGAGATTTGATTTTACATTCGACATAGTTATCTCTCTCTAGTTGGAATGTGCATGAATAATATATTTGTTCGCAATGTCCAAAAACACGTACCATGACAGTCTTTTTACAGAACATCTATTCCAATTTGGAATAGAAACGGCCATAAACGCCAAAACGGGCCATAAAAGGAGCCTGCCATAATGGTAAATTGCTATATTCTCCCGCGTATTTTATTGTACAGTAAAACAAGGGATTTATCCCACAGGAAAACACTATGAAAAAGATCAAGTTCCAGGATACCTCGTTCCGCGATGGTTTCCAGTCTATTTTCGGTGCCCGCGTTTTCGCCAAGGACTTCATGCCTGCGGTGGAAGCTGCCTGCAAGGCCGGCATCACCCACTTTGAAGCTGGTGGTGGCGCCCGTTTCCAGGCCCTTTACCAGAACTGCGGCGAAGACGCCTTCGACATGATGGACGAGTTCCGTCGCGTGGTCGGCCCGAACGTCCGCCTGCAGACCCTCGCCCGCGGTATCAACGTGGTGGCCCTCGCCCCGCAGCCGCGCGACATGATCAAGCTCCATGCCGACATGTTCAAGAAGCACGGCATGACCCGCATCCGTAACTTCGACGCCCTCAACGACGTGAACAACCTGATTTACTCCGGCAAGTGCATTACCGACGCCGGTCTGGAACACGAAGTCGTGGTGACCATGATGGAACTGCCTCCGGGATGCGACCTCAACGCCGCCCACAACCCGGAATTCTACGAACGCATCCTCCGCAACATCTTGGACGCCGGTGTTCCGTTCGCCTCCGTGTGCTTCAAGGACGCTTCCGGTACCACGAACCCGACCAAGGTGTACGAGACCTTCAAGCGCGCTCGTAAGCTCCTCGGTGACAAGGTCGAACTCCGCATCCACAGCCATGACACCTGCGGTACCGGTGTGGCCCAGTACAAGGCCGCTATCGAAGGTGGCGCCGATGGCGTCGACCTCGGCCGCAAGCCGCTTTCCGGCGGTACGGCTCAGCCCGACCTGTTCTCCATGTTCCACGCCCTCAAGGGCACGGAATACAAGCTCGCCCTCGGTGAAGACAGCATCGTCGACGATCACATTCCGGAACTCATGGAAGCGAACAACGTCGCCGTTGAATGCCTCAAGGACTACAACTTCCCGCCTGAAGCACGTCAGATTACGACCGACGTGATCTTCAGCCCCATGCCGGGTGGCGCTCTTACCGCCAACACCCTCATGATGCGTGAAACCAAGACCTTCCACCTGTTCCCGAAGGTTATCGAGAACATGAGTGAATGCGTCCGCCGCGGTGGCTTTGCTTCTTCCGTGACGCCGGTTTCCCAGTTCTACTTCCAGCAGGCCTACATGAACACCCTGAACCAGGCCGCGGGCCGCGGTACGTGGTTCAAGATGACGGAAGGCTACGGCAAGATGCTCCTCGGTTACCAGGGCAAGACCCCGTGCGAACCGGATCCGGAGCTCGTGAAGATTGCCGCCGACCAGTTCAACATGAAGCCGTTCAAGGAAGCCTATCCGGGCATCCAGTGCGCCGAAGAAATCCTTCCGCCGGGCATCCCGGCTGCGAAGAAGCTCCTCGAAGAAAATGGCCTGCCGGTTACCGACGAGACCATCTTCATCACGGGCTGCCTCCAGACGAAGGCCGGCAACAAGGGTATCGAATTCCTCAAGGGCAACCGCCACATTGGCGTGCCGAAGAAGGACCCGAACGCCGCTCCGGCAGTGGACACCAAGAACATGAAGGCCGGTGCCGCAAGCACCTACCGCATTGCCCTTGGCAACCAGAGCTGGGACGTGCAGGTTCAGACCCTCAGCAAGTAAGGATTAATCCTTTTATGGGCTCCCGGACAATGGTTCGGGAGTCTTTTTTTGTCTATATTCCGAACAGATGTCCAGAACAAGTTCACCCCTATCGCGCATTCTCGGAAAGCTCGCGGAACCCCTCCGCAGGGCGGGACTTTGCGATGCAGTGCAGTCAATCGAAGGCGACGTCGGTTCGTATTACGTTTCTATCGCGGCCATTGTCAAGAACGAGGCACGGTACATCCGCGAATGGATTGAATACCACCGCATCGTGGGCGTCGAGCATTTCTTTATCTACGACAACGGTTCCACGGACAACCTCCGCGAACTGCTGAACCCCTACATTCAAGACAAACTAGTCACTTACCATTCCTGCCCAGGCACTTGCCTGCAGTTCCCGGTATACAACGACGCCGCGGTACGCTACGCGGGCAAAACGCGATGGCTCGCCTTTATCGACGCCGACGAATTTATTGTGGTGCACGGGCAGAACATCGCAAACTTCCTCAAGGGCTTCGAGGACTGCTCGGCCGTGGGCGTGAACTGGATTATGTTCGACAGCGACGGCAAGGAAAAGACGCCCCAGAGCGGATTCGTCATCTCGAACTACTTCCGCACGCTACAGGATATTAACCACCCCTGCAATCTGCACATCAAGACGATTGTAGACCCCAGGCAAGTAAAGTTCATCTCGAACCCGCACTATATAAAATTGAAGGGCGGGCGCTACGTAGACGAGAACGGGCAGCAAATCTGCTCGGCGTTCACCCGGAAGAATTCAACGAAGCGCATCCAGATAAACCACTACTACTCGAAATCTGTAGAGGAGTACATGGAAAAGATTGCCAGGGGATGTGCCGATGGCACAGAGGCGAGGCAACCCGTACAGACGGACTACGACTATACCGTCGAGGGGGCGCGCCACTACGATTCCGGGATTGGCGATATCGCCCTGAAGCTGAAGGGGATTATCCCGGAGACTTACAACGGGAAATAACGGGCACAACAATATCAACAAAAAAGGACCCACTTTCGTGAGTCCTTTTTATACCCCCAAGCGGGTTTGAACCGCTGTTGCGGGAATGAAAATCCCGAGTCCTAGGCCACTAGACGATAGGGGCGTCTTATGTAGGGCCAAATATAGTTATTCGTGGATTTTTGTAAAGGGGGGCAGAACCTTTTTTTTGTATTTTTTTGCCCGTGGATATCGGAAAGTGGCTAAAAAAATCCCTTTTTACCGGAATTTTAGGTTTTCTGCCGCTCGCGCTGATGGCTAGCCTCGCCGACGCGGGTATGCTTTGGGGTATCCGCTCGTTCATGGACCTGCTCGATGCCGCCACCCCATTCACCATTGCCGAATGGATCGCGATGATGGCAGCCCTGGCCGCACTGCGCCTAGTCTTCTTGTTCTGGAAAACCCGTTCCTCCGAATCGTTCCTCTTTGACACGGGCGCAAACGTCACGACCTGGTTCCTCTACACGCTCCGCAACCTTTCTCCCAAGTTTTTCCACTCCCCCGAAGGGGATGCCCACGTGGAGGCCGCCTACGACGCGACAATCGTCTTGCAGTCCAACGGGGCCGTATTCTTCCAGGCAGTCCAGGCCATACTCCAACTCGCCATCTTTTTCCCGGTGCTGCTGTACATCTCGTGGCCGCTCACGCTGTTCCTCTTTGCCGTGGTGGTTCCGCTTGTCGCGTTTATCCAGCGCAAGCTCCATGCCCTGGGCAGCGAAGAGGAATCGCTCCTGTTCTCGAAATCAAAATTCCGCGCCGACCTCGCCAAGTCACGCAGGCTCTACCGCAATTGGAGCAGCCAGCCGGAACGTTCGGCCATCACGAACGCGCTCCGCACCGACACGCGGGCGCTTGCCACCCGAGGCCTGCGGGCAAGCCTGCGCAAGAACGGGCTTTCCATAGTGATGGAGACCGTCTCGGTACTCTCGATGGTGTTCGTCCTCGCCTTCTGCGCCCAGCTTATCAAGGCCGGATGGATGGACGGTACAGGGCTTGTGATGTTCTGCTCCGCCATTTTGCTGTGCTACAAGCCGGTCAAGGAATGCACGCGCATTTTGCCGCAGTTCCGTTCCGCCGCGAGTGCGTACAACATTCTCGTAAAGTTCGGCAAGTTCCCCAGGAGGGACAACCATATTCCCGCCAAGGGCGACACCATCGACATCTCGGATGCGGACTTCAGCTATTCCGCCTCCTCGCAGCTCGTATTCCACAACTTCAGCGCGCAATTCGACGACAAGACGCCCGTTCTTTTGCGCGGCAGGAACGGAGCGGGCAAGACGACCCTGCTCAGGCTTGTCGCGAACCTCGAGGAATGGGACTCCGGAAGCATGGAGATTTCGGCAAAGGCGCACATGCGCGGCATCTTCTTTGTCGCACAAGACCTGGAACTCCCGCCAATGGACATGCTCCGAAAGATGCTCGAGGAAAGCGCGAAAGGCGACCATGCGCAAGAGCTACAGCGGTTCATGGACGTGGCCCGCGTAAATAGGCTGCTCCACAAAGACGCGCTGTCGGGAGGCGAGCGCGCCAAGGTGGCCCTCACCTGGGCCCTTGCAAGCAAGGCCGCGGCGCTACTGCTCGACGAGCCGTTCGCCGCGGTGGCGCTCGCCGAGCGCGAACCGATTCTCAAGACGTTCCTCGAAGTGGCAAAGACGCTCGACAAGTGGGTCATCCTCTCGAGCCACGACGCGCTGAGCCCCGAAACTGAAGCCCTCTTCAAAGTCATGGTCATCGGCGATGAACGGGCTTAGCAAAAATCTCTACCGGTTCCGCGGATACATCCTCGCCGTACTCGCCATCGCGCTGTGCGCCATGCCTGCCGCGACGTTCTCCGCGCACACCGCCTCCACAACGGATTCCGCCATCTTCGAGACTCCCACCGCCATTGCCGCGACGTTCGCCGCCATCGCGCTTTGCCTTGCAGGCATCTTGTTGCGAATCAGGACTCGGCAGTTCATAGGCGAACATACCCGCGGCAAGAGCCATGCAGCCGACGATATTGTCACGGACGGTCCCTATGCCTACACCAGGCACCCGCTGTACCTCTCCAACACCATCATCGCCATTTCGGCCATCCTTTTCCACTTGGGTTTCTCCCTCACCGCACTCCCGTTCGCGCTCGCGATCATTATTTTTGAAGTCTACCTCGCCCGCACCGAGAACCGTTTTCTTAGAGACAAGTTCGGCGACAGATGGCTGCAGTGGACACCAGGACTGCGCTACGCCAGGCAGCGGCGAAACTCCGCAAACGCGGGGCCAAAGCGCCCGTTTTCTAGGGCTTTTTGTGCCGACTGGGCGACCTGGACGTGGTTATTGTTGTATTATTTACTTTTGCTCTCGAGAAAGACGTTCCTGACGTAGACGGAGGTGTAATACATATGTTCAAAGCACTGGATATCGCCCGAATGGCAATCGGCACGGTGGCCAAGGCCGCCGCGAAAGTCCCTGTAGTGGATTCACGTTTCCACATCAACGACCGCCTCAACGGCCCGTGGCCCGAAGGCCCCTTCCTGTGGCTCCACGGCGCAAGCCTCGGCGAATGCAAGATGCTCCTGAACCTCGCCAAGTTCCTCCGCGAAGACATCGAGAACTGCCCGAAGATATTGCTTACTACGCAAAAGACCGAAGTGCTCCATTTTATCAAGGAATCGGGATGCGACGTGGAATCCTGCATCGCCCCCGCCGACACTCCGGCCGCCATGAAGAACTTCCTTGCCGCCGTCAAGCCTGCCGCGCTCATCCTCGGCGAGAACGAACTCTGGCCCGGCTACCTTTCGGGCATGAAGGGCATCTCGGCGAAGCCGTCCGTCGCCATAGTCTCGGGACGCTACAACCATTCCCTCCCCGGCGTGGATTTCTCCTGCGTCGGCTATGCGAGCATGCAGACCGGCGGTGACCTCTCCCGCTTCTTGAACGTCGCCTCCAGGGCGAACATCGCGAAGATGATGATCGGCGGCGACTGGAAAATTCTCCCGTGGGTGCGTTCGGGCAGCGAAGTCAAGGCTCCCGAGAACCCGACCATCGACACCGCGTTCGTATCGATGCACATGGCCGAATGGGCAAGCCTCTGCCGCATGGTAGTCTCGTCCATCAAGCGCCAGGAATCTGTCGTGCTTATCCCTCGCCGTCTCACCGAGGTGAACGCGTTCCGCAAGGCGCTGAGCGACCAAGAACTTACGGTGGTGGAATGGCCGCTCGTCCAGAAGGGCGCCGTCTCGCTGGTGAGCAAATTCGGACTGACCAAGGAAGTCTTCGCCAAGACCCGCACCGCCATCATCGGCGGTTCCTTCAGCCGCGGCCTTGGCGTGCACGATTTTTGGGAACCCATCCAGATGGGAGTCGCCACCTGCATTGGCCCCTTTGCCGCAGGGCAAAAAGAGAAGGCCGCCGCTCTCGTGAACGCGGGCGTAATGGCCCAGCTCCAGTCCACGGCGGGCTACGCGAAGCGCGTCATCCCCGACCCGAGGGTCGTGAGCACCTACCTCTCGAACGAGCGCACCAAGATTGCCGACTCTTACGAACAACTTCTCGAATTCCTCCGGAACCTGTTCGTATAACTTAACCTATTAGTCACCATGAAAAAGCTGATACTCGCCACCCCCCGCGGATTCTGTGCAGGCGTCGACCGCGCCATCCATGTTGTAGAAAAGGCCCTCGAAAAGTTCGGCCCGCCCATATACGTGCGCCACGAAATCGTGCACAACAAGTTCGTCGTCGACACGCTCAAGGAGAAGGGCGTCCTCTTTGTTGACGATGTGGACGAAGTCCCGGAAGGTTCCGTCGTCATTTTCTCGGCCCACGGTGTCGCGGAACATATTTATTCCGACGCCGAAGCCCGCCACCTGCAGGTGCTCGACGCGAGCTGCCCGCTAGTGCTCAAGGTCCACTACAGCGCAAAACGCCACTACAACGCCGGCCGCCATATCATCTTGATTGGCCACGCCGGCCACGCCGAGGTGGAAGGGACGCTCGGACAGCTCCCGGAAGGCGCCATCACGCTCATCCGCAACGAAGCCGACGTCGAGACCGTCAAGGTTCCCGAAGGCAAGGAACTCGCCTACATCACGCAGACGACCCTCTCCGTCGCCGAGACCCGCAAGATTATCGAGGCGCTCAAGAACCGCTTCCCGGACATCATCGGCCCGGACGCGGGCGACCTCTGCTACGCGACAGGCAACCGCCAGGCCGCCGTTCTCGAGCTCTGCGGCAAGGTCGACATGCTCCTGGTGGTCGGCGCCAAGAACTCCTCGAACTCCTCCCGTCTGATGGAACTCGGGCTGGAGCAGGGCATCAAGAGCCACCTCATCGCCGACGTGGACGACCTTGACCCGGCCTGGTTCGACGGCATCGATACCGTCGGTCTTTCGAGCGGGGCTTCCGCTCCCGAGGTCCTGGTCCAGGGCGTCGTGGAATGGATCAAGGCGAAATTCGGGCCCGTCGAGGTGGAAAATCTTGTAAAATTGGTCGAAAATACGAAATTTAACCTACCAAAGGCACTACAAGACTAAAGTTTAACCTTGACAGGTCCAAAACTTTTAACTAAAATTGGTGTCCGTAAAAAACAACGGAGTTTAATTATGAGCCGTATTTGTGAAGTCACCGGAAAAGCCGGCCTCGTGGGCAACATGGTTTCCCACTCTAACCGTAAGAAGTTGATGAAGCAGCTTCCGAACCTCCAGAAGAAGCGTTTCTACATTCCTGAAGAAGACCGCTGGGTCACCCTCCGCGTCAGCGCCGCTGGCCTCCGCACGATCAACAAGGTCGGCATCGAGACCATCGTTCAGGAACTCGGTATCTAATTCCTCTTCGGAACGCAAATTTAAACCGCCAAGGCTATCCCTGGCGGTATTTTGTGTATTCTTACTTATTTATAAACTGCGGAAGCCCCTTGTACTTGGCCATGTTCGCCATGATGGAGGCCATTTCCCAGTCCTTTTCCTTGAACCGGCGGCGCAGGAGCGCGACGAAGACTTCCATGAGCATTTCGCAGTCGTAGACCGCGCGGTGCATCTTTTCGGAATCGATTTTCATGGAGATTTCGCCACGCTTCATGAACAGGCCCGCCATGTAGCCCAGCTTGTGGTTCTCGAGCTCGGGAAGTATGGTTCGCGCCATGACGAGGCTGTCGACAACGGGATTGCCGGGCACCAGCTGCGGGTTCTTGGCGTAGGCCGCACGCAAGAAGCTCGCGTCGAAGTTCGCGTTGTGGGCGAGCAAAATAGTCCCCTGCCCGCAGAACGCGGTGAACTTCTTGAGGCACTCGCCCACCGGGGGCGCGTTCTCGACCATCGCGTCGGTAATGTGGTTCACACTGGAAGCCTCGGCGGGAATAAGCATGTTCGGCTTCACGAACGTCTCGAATTCTGAAATGAGCTTGGGTACAACGCGGCCCGCCTTGGTCTCTACCGTAAACTTGACCGCGCCAATCTCGATGATTTCGTCTTTCTGGCAAAGGAGGCCTGTCGTTTCGAGGTCGAAGGCCACAAATTTTGGAGGTAATGCAATCACAATCGAGTTCCTTATCTTTGATTATCCTGTTCGGAAAAATAATTAATTGAAATGTCAATCGTTGTCATGGGGAGCGGAACGACGAACCTATCCCACGTTTTGAGCGTAAAATGGGGCCCGTACTTGACGGTAACTATCCACAGCGGGCGCCCCGACGAACGAGCAAGCCAGATGGAGCCGGGCTTGACTTGCAGTGCCGGACCACGGGGACCATCCAGGGCCATGGCCACGAACCCGCCTTTGTCGAGCGTCTTGCGCAAATGGCGTACGTTGGTAGCGCCCCTGGAGTCGGAGCCGCGGGTTACCCGGTAACCGAAGGCGGACGTTACGCGGGCGAAAATTTCGCCATCGCCCGACGCCGAAACGAGCACGTGGGCGCCGGAATCCTTGAACGCGGCACAGCAGGCCAGCAAATCCTTGTGCCATACGCCGATTACGCCGGGGCCGTAGCCTTCGGGCGCCGACTGGCGGATGCGCAGACTGCGTATCCACAGTGTCCCCAAAATGGAGACCAACTTTACCTTAAAGGCGCCAAACATGGCCCAAATTTAGTTTTTTTACCTACATCCCCTTGGCAAAACACCATCCATTACCTATATTAGCGCTCACAATGGCGACGTACCCAAGTTGGTAAGGGGCGGCTCTGCAAAAGCCTTATTCATCAGTTCGAGTCTGATCGTTGCCTCTCGAAAGGCCTCCTGCAAGGGAGGCCTTTCCTTTTTGGCGCCCGTAGCAAGCGGGAACGCCCTAAAAAAAAGCACGAAAAATCTGCTTGTCAAGTCTTTTTTTGCACTTTTTTTGCAAAAATTTTGGCTCCGGCCAAAAAAAAATTGAAAAAAATGCTTGTCAAGGCCTAGAAATTAAATTGTTTCTGGACTATTTTTGGAATACAATGTTAAGGTTTACTCAAGAAATCCTGCTCGCACTCCGTGCAATTTCCAATGAGGAAGAGGCCCACGAGATGTCCAAGAAGGCCCGTGAGCAATTCGACTTCCTAGGAATTCGACTCGTGCCTCGCCGCGAAGTAACCTACCCCATCTTCGACAGGAACCCGCCGAAAAACGACGAGGAGCTTGTCGCAAGGGTTGAAGACATGTGGTCGCAACCATACCGCGAAATACAGTATGCCGCCTGCGATTACCTTTTCCGTCACAAGGAACTCCTCGGCGGGCAACACCTCAACTTTTTGAAGAAACTTATCAAGACCCGCGCCTGGCGCGACACCGTCGACACGCTCGCCGCCTGCATCCTGGGCGACCTCGCCTGGAGACTCCCGGCACTCCGTTCGAAGATTGCCGCCTGGATCCGTGACCCGAACATCTGGGTACGCCGTAGCGCAATCATATTCCAGATTCAATACAAGGACCATACGGATTGGCAGCTTTTGCGCCAGTTCTGCCTCACCTGCGCCAAGGACGACGACTACTATATCCGTAACGGCATCGGCCGTGCCCTTTCCGAGTACGCCCGCATCAACCCGACGGAAGTGCGCCGCTTTGTGCAGGACAACTCCTTTGCGGAACAGACCACGCAAGAAATCTTGCGCATGATCTAGAGGCGGAAACTACCCCTCGCGACCTTTTGAAGGCTCCCGTTTTTCGGGGGCCTTTTTTAACGGGAAGCTAAAACGACCGCGCAAAACGCATCCCGGCTCGCCGGGGTCGCATTCCTTTTGGCGCTTGGCACAGAACGTACCGCGCAGATGCCTGCACTCGTAACTCATATAATAAAAGTATAGTAAACGGCTTTCGATAGCGCCCTTTTTTTTCTTTAAATACTACATTTACAGCATGCGTTACGGTGATATTTCGACATTCCAGAGCGGCGTGGCCGTTCCCCTCTTTAGTCTCCAGAGCAAGACCAGCATCGGCATCGGAGAATTCCTTGACTTGATTCCCTTTGCCCGTTGGTGCGAACTTTGCGATTTCAATATTATTCAGCTGTTGCCCGTGAACGACACCGGCAGCGAGGCGAGCCCATACAGCGCACGCAGCGCCTTCGCCCTGAACCCGATTTTCATCAACATCCAGGCTATCCAGGGGTCTGTAGACTTCGAGTCTGAAATCGACGAAGCCAAGGAAACCTTCGACGCCCTCGGCCAGATTGACTATTATAAAGTATCTACCTGGAAGCGCCAGATTCTCAAGAAGATTTTCGAGAACCGCTACGAGCTCTTGAAAAAAGACATCGCGCTTGCCAACTGGATCGATCAGAACCCGTGGGCCAAGGCCTACTGCGTCTACTGCATCTTGAAGGCCCAGAACAACGAGGCGAGCTGGAAAGACTGGAAGAAGTTCCAAGACCCCTCCCCCAAAGATATCGAAACGCTCTGGAACAAGAACCTCAAGGAAGCCCTTTACCACGCCTGGATGCAGTACATCGCCGAGATGCAGTTCACTGCCGCCGTGGCCGAAGTTTCCAAGATGGGCATCCGCATCAAGGGAGACATTCCCATCCTCATCAACGAGGACAGTGCCGACGCCTGGGCGAACCGCAACTACTTCTCCATGGACGACCGCGCGGGCGCCCCTCCCGACATGTTCAGCTACAGCGGCCAGAACTGGGGATTCCCCACCTACCGTTGGGACAACATCGAGAAGGACGATTTCTGCTGGTGGAAGATGCGCCTGCACCAGGCGAGCAAGTTCTACCACGCCTACCGCATCGACCACGTGCTCGGATTCTTCCGCATCTGGTCCATTCCCGAACGCGAAGTCACCGGCATCCTGGGGCGCTTTAGCCCGAGCATCCCGCTGACCTGGGAAATGCTCAGCGCGGCCGGATTCTGCCGCGAGACGCTCGAATACCTGCGCCGCCCGAACTACTCGGTCGACCAGCTCCGCGCCTTCTTTGGCAACGAGACGGAAAACATCATTTCCGTCTATTTCGAGAGCCTGCCGAACGAAGCGACTCGCTTTGTGTTCAAGCCCGAATTCTATTCCGAAAGGGCCATCACCTCGCTCGACGAACCGCAGCAGGTCAAGGACGCGCTCCTCAAGGTCTACTGGAACCGCATCTTTATTCCGAGCGGCGACGAGAATACGTTCTACCCGTTCTGGTACTGGTACAACCAGCCGGTGCTTTACACGCT
>CADBLC010000004.1 GCA_902795385.1 Fibrobacter succinogenes
GGTACCTGTCGCGGTCCGCAGCATTCGCCACGTACACCTTGGTCGTATCGGTAATGTAGCCGAAGTAGGCGCCCGCGGCTTCTTGTCTCCTTTCTTCATCGGTACAAAGCCTAAAGTCGTAGCCCACACCAGAAGAATTACTGTTACCATAACGTTCACATCCACCGCCGTGGTAGTCGGAACGGGTGAAGAACGCGTGGCCTTCGTCGTCCCAAATGAGCGTTGCCATGGAATTATGGTTCGAACGTTCCGTTTTACCGGACAGCGTCACGTTGTAACCCCTGGAATCAAAACGGTCCGGAGCGTCATCGCCTATATAGATTCTGTGCAGCTTGCCCGGGATACCGGCCGCCCACACGTACTTGCCCGAGGGGTCGTTCATCAAGTGCCAAACGCCTTCCGACGTCGTCGACGTCTTTATCACGCAAGAATTGCCACCCGACTTATTAACCTTGTGAACGGACTTGCCCTGCCCGGCGACAATCAGGCTTCCATCCGGATGGTGCACAATACCGTCTGCACCTTCCATCCCGTTGTCCTTACCGCAAATGGTATCCTTCTGCAGCAACTGAAGGTAGCCGGCGCCATCGTAATAGTACTTGAGGCTCTTGACGGCATCCTTCTGGTACTGCGCGTACTTGGTATAGTACAGCGTGGCCCTCGTGCTCGCATGGGGCACGATATCGCCAACCTGCTGAATCCAAATACCCTGTGCAGGGTTGTTGGGAGGTTCTGTAACGACCGCCGCGCCTACAGTACCGGCGCACACCAGTGCGATCATCGCTACGTATGTCATTGCCATCTTTTTCATAGCCTTATCCTCCTACTTCTCGAGGCTTTTCAGGTCGAGTCCGTTCTTGCCGGCCTTCACGCCCCAGTTGTAGTATCTTTCGTATTCAAATGATTCTTTCGCGCCAAAAACTTTCACCTTGAACTTGGCGAGGTAAACACCTATGCCCACCTTGCGTCCGTTCTCGCTACGCATGTTCCAGCGGAAATAAAGCTTCTTGGGATTCTCGAGGCAGTTGCCGTCTTCCTTGCCAATCTTGCCTTCGGGGTTGAAGTACGAATCGTTACAGTAGATTTCGCCCGAGGAACTCGCGACGTAACCGCCCAGGTTCGTATACACATACATCTCCCACGAAAGTCCAATCTTCTCGAGGTCGAGCACTTCCTTGCCCGTCGAGTCCTTGGTCATCATCGTCGAGAATCCAATGTTCATGAGCACGCCGAGCGACATCTTCATTTCGTCGGTCAGCGAGGAATCCGCGGGGACGAACCTCACGGTAAAGTCCTTCTTGTCGGAGAGCAGGTCCGCGAAGTCCTTGGTGGCAAGCGAAGTCGTCTTGGCGAGCACGCGCGGGTCGCCCTGCAGCATCACCGTCAAGGGTTCCTTGAAAATGCCGTTGCCCGAGGCGTCCTTGAACGCAGAGCAGTCCTCGTTGAAGCGGACAAAGTCGGCGGGGTTCATGCGTTGGTCGAGTTCCGAACCCACCTCCATGCGGATGGTGACGGACTTGCCATCGTCGGCCCACTGCACGTTGTTGAGGTCTATTCCCTTCCAGGACTTGCCGTCGCCGCTGAACAGCAGCGCCTCGGAGAGGTCTTCCACGTTCTTGTAGCTGATGGCTTCGGAGAATTCAAGCACGAGTTCGTCTGCTTCCATCTTCTGGAAAGATTCCGGACGCAGGAAGGTGCCGGTAATCTGCGGCGGGATGCGGTCGTTCATCGAGAGGCGGGTCGTGCGGTTTTCAACCTCGCCGTTCACGGTCACCGTGTTGATGACTTCGGCGTAACCGTAGGCCTCGCCAGACTTGGACTGGCTCTTGTCGATGGAGGTGAGCATCTTGCGGATGTCGTATTCCTCGGGGTCGATGTTCACGCCGAGAATCTTGCCGTCATTGGAGAGCGTCACGACGCCCGCATCCATGAGGGAATCGAGGTTCAACAGCGGAATCTGCACCACTTCGCGGTTGGAGTCGAGCCAGTAGAGCATCACGTCGAGGTTCTTGAGGTCGGACTTCTGGAGGGGCACGTCGAACGCCACCGAGGCGCTATCCATGCGGCCGTCGCCATTGCGGTCGTAAAAACCGTTGTTCTCGTCGTCGGCGTAGAGCTGGCCCGCGTTCTTAACCACGCAGGGGTTGTTCTTGCCCGTCTCGTTGCCGTCGGCAGCCTTGATAAGGCCGTCGGGGCAAGCGTCATTGGCGCAAGAGATTGCAATCTGGAGGGAATCGCCCTCGTCCACCACGCCATGGCTGACAGCGAAACTCCACACGTCGCCGTCCTTCTTGAAGGCTTCCACGGGGATGGACTTGCCGTTAAGCACCAGGCCCTTGCCCGAGGTCCACGACGTGTCGATATCCTTGCTGAAGCGCACCACGAGCGTATCGGTATCGCCCTTGCCCTTGATGATGGAAGCTTCCTTGATCACGGGGCCAATGCGGTCTTCGAGAGCGGCCGGGCCAACCGTGCCCTTCTCGCCGGAATTCGTGGAAGTCACGTGGGCGCGGATAAGGCCCTTGGCGGAATCGGCCGAGGCGTCCATCTTGGCATCGCTCAAGCCGTAAACGTTACCCTTGTGGGATTCGTCGCCACCGAAGGTCGTGTACTTGCCGTTCTCGGGCCAGTCATACTCGAAGTCGTCGATGTCGATGAATTCCATGTTGCCGCCAAAGAACACGGCAATGCTGTCGCCCACACCGTCGCCGTTGGTATCGTACACGTAGGCGCTGTCGATGGTGGGCATGTTGTGGTTGTCAAAGCGCAGGCCGCCCGGGAATTCTTCGGAGACAAGGAACGTCGTGTCGCCATCGGCCGTGACGTCGGGGTAGCCGTCGAGCGTAAAGGTGGAACCGTCGGTAACGGCACGCAGAGAGGTCACGCGGAACTTGCCACGGCCTTCCTCGATGGGCAACTGCAGACCGAGCGGGCTATCCACGAGGTGGTCGCCGACCATGTCCATGAAGATGAGCGAATCGCTCTGCCCTTCGGTGTTGATGTAGAACATCCTGGTGAGCTTCTCGGTAGAGCCGGAATCCGGACCCTCGGGCACCACCATGCGCACATATATCGTAATCGTATCGCTCACCTCGAGCTTGGTCTCGGCCATGGTCTTGCTGGTGATGGGCTTGTTGCAGTCCTCGTCCAGGCAGTATTGGACATCGGGAACGTAGAAGTTGTACACGCGGACAATGGCGCGGTCGCTCATGTCTTCCTTGGTGGCCGTACCGATGACAACGTTGTACTTGGGATACAGGCCCGTGACACCAACGATCACGTAACCCTCGTCGCCGGAATTCACCTTCTGGCGGTTCTTGATTTCGGACTGGTCGGCCCAAAGCGTGTACTTGACGGAATCGTTGTCGGCGAGGGGGGCGTAAACGTAAAAGTCCTCGTTCTTCAGGGCCTTGGAGAAATCCTGCGGGTCGTCACCATCGGCGACGACAAAAAGCTGGATGCCCTTGGGCTGCTCGATAATCGAGTACGAGCAGCGCTTGTCGGTAGTGGATGAATAGTCCCTGCAGTCCACCTCAGCGGCAAAAACACTCGACACGTAAAATGCGAGCGCAAGGATTACCGTAAAGAAATGACAACAAGTCTTTTCAGTCATACACACCTCTATGCACAAAAACATTGCTTATTGGAGCAATTATATATCTAAATGTATCTTTTTTTTTGCCAGTCGGCAGGCTCAAAAAATCAGATGTGATTTCAAAACAGCTTATTCCAGATTGGAATAAGGAACGCAGTTGCAGAAGAGGTCCTCCACGACGCGGTCCATGAACAGCCAGCCGTCTCCCGAAAGGGCGATTCGGGAGCCCGAACGCACAAGGAACCCCTCCCTCTCCCACCGCAAAATTGCCGATTCTGGCACATTTTTGCCGTTTTTCCGCAGAATTTCGAGGTCCAGGCCTTCACTTGTCCGGAGCGAAAGCTGAATCAGCTCGGCGGCAAGCGCCTCCCCGTCGACAATATCGAGGTCGAGCAGGTCGCGAGGGCAGCCCGATTTCACGTAATTGCGCCAGGGAGCGTACTTTTCGGGCGCATGGAAACGCACCCCCTCGAAAAAGCCGTGAGCCCCGGGGCCAAAGGCCAGATATTCACCGCGGCGCCAGTAGTTCAGGTTGTGGAGGCTCTCTTGCCCCGGAATGGCGAAATTCGACGTTTCGTAGCGTTCCAGGCCGCGCGAGGCAAGGAATTCCACCCCCCGCCGGTACATATCCGCGTACAGGTCCTCGTCTACAGAGAGCTCGCCGCGGGCGACGCGGTGCCCCAGGCGCGTGCGCGGGTCCACCTTGAGCCCGTAAAAGCTCACGTGCGTAAGCGGAAATTCCATAAGGTGCGCGAGGTCGGCCAAGAAGCCGTCCAACGTCTGTCCGGGAAGGTTGAACATGAGGTCGGCGGTAACGCGGAGGCCCGGGACGCCCGTCAAAAAGCCGAGCGCCGATTCGCCCGTTCCCGCGCGGTGACTGCGGCCAATGCGGTCGAGCAGTTCCCCATCAAAGCTCTGGATGCCAAGGCTCACGCGATCTACGCCGTAGCTGCGCGCCACCGAGAGGCGTTCCGCGTCGCACGACTCGGGATTGAACTCCATGGTGGATTCCCGGAGGCGCGAAAGCGGGACCCCGACCGAGCGGAGCGTCTCGAACAGGCGCGACAAAAGTTCCGACGGAAGCGCCGAGGGAGTGCCGCCGCCAACGTAGAGAGTTTCCACCTTTCCGAGGGCATCCGGATGCCTTTCCGCAAAAACCGACACCTCCCTCGAAACCAAGTCCAAATATTCCAAGTAGTACGATTCGGGCACCGAAATTGCCGAAAAATCGCAATAATCGCAGATTTTTCCGCAAAAAGGGACATGGACATACAAACCGAGCATTTTCCGAACGACCTTGGATTTAGCTTTTTTTCGAATATAAAAGAAATTTAATTTATATCCATAGCATGGATACGGAACATCGCAAAAAAATAAAGAGAAACTTGAAAAGACGGCTACCACTGTTCTTGTTTTTGGCGATATGCACGGTCATCTTTTTCCTCGCTTCCTTTTTGCTCCTCGAAGATTCGTACAAGGATATTTTCATCATTATCATGATTTGGTCCCTCCCGCTATTTATCCACTGACCTATGGCAATGACTCGGCAGACATCCCGCAAGTTCAAGGCCATTTGTTACTACATCGGCAGTTGGATAGTAACAACCCTCGGATTTGCATTCCTTACGCAATACGGTCTTGGCACGTCCATTGACCTGGGAATCGTGCTGTTCATTCTGCAGCTCGGGCTGTTCATTGGCGTTGCGCACGGCATATACGACGTGGTGATACTGCAAGACGACGTGGACCACCATTCGGCATTCATCGCCATGCTTATCCGTTCCACGTTCTACCTCGCGCTGATATGTTCGTGCATCGTGCTGTGCGTATTGCTGTGGAACGATAGCACAGGCGAAGGACTCCTCACCGAGCAGAGCATTGGCAGCGTAATCGAGACGTTCAAGGAACCGCGCATCCATGTTTTGATTCTGGTACTGTTCATCCTTGCGCACCTTATCACGTTCATCCGCTCGGTGCACAAGAAGTTCGGCACGCGCGTGTTCGTGAACACGTTGCTCGGCAAGTACCAGGATCCCGTTGAAGAAGACCTTGTGTTCATGTTCATCGACATGCGCCGTTCCACCGCCATCGCCGAGGAACTGGGGCACGTCACCTACAGCAACTTCATGAAGGACTACTACAAACTCTTGTCCAACTGCTGCGAAGAGAACCACGGGGAGATCTACCAGATAGCGGGCGACGGCGCGTTCATCACGTGGAAGACGTCGAGTTGCAAGCACAAGGCGCGCCCCGTTGACATGTTCTTCGACTTCAGCGAGTGCCTGGAGCGTACGACGCGCAGGTTCCTCAAGCGCTACGGCATTGTCCCGAGTTTCAAGGCGGGGGCGCACTGCGGCAAGGTGATTTCTACCGAGGTGGGCAACTTCGGAAGCGAGATGGCCTACCACGGCGACGTGCTGAACACGACATCCAGGATTCAGAACCTGTGCACCAGGCTGGGGCAGGAATTTTTGATCTCCGAGGAGCTGTATTCCATGCTGCCCAAGCCCCTCCCCCACGATTACATGTGCAAAAAGGAAGGTTTTTTCGAACTTCGTGGAAAAAAACACGAAATTTTGATATTTTCCCTGCAAAGACCCTTGACAAACCTGAATTAATATTCTATAATTGTGCTCACCTCGCGGGAATAGCTCAGTTGGTAGAGCACGACCTTGCCAAGGTCGGGGTCGAGGGTCCGAGTCCCTTTTCCCGCTCTAAACGAAAAAGACACCTTAACGGTGTCTTTTTCGTTTATTCGCGGAAGGGACCGGACCCTCGAAGAGGGTGCGGCAAAAACCACCGTGCACGAAGTGCATGCAATAGGTGGTTTTTGAGCTTGATGCGAACCTGCGAGCATCGAGCCCGAAGGGTTGGCAATCAGCCGCGCAGCGGAGACTGATTGCCAACATTCCCTTTTCCCGCTCTATGCTTTTAGTCCTTTATGCAACGGACGTTATACGCTACATTTTCCTTGCCATCACTTTGATACAAGAACATGGTGTTGCCGACGTCAATGTGCAAATAGAACCCTGCAGAACTCCAGAAATAAGCGCCCGAGCCTTCAAACATATAAGTTCGATCTCCAGACAGGAGCCCTCCAGGACGCGCATAGAACCTATATTCATTCGTTCCAAACTCACTTTTCCAGTAAAGTGACACACTGACTTTTCTTGGGGATCCGCCGACCGCCCTTAAGAAGACCTGCCAATCATAGTTGCTAGGTAAATGCCATCCGCTAGGACAAACACCCTGGACAGGCAAGGTTGGCGTACATAACTCTTTGATACCGCAGCCCTTGCCATCCGAACTCCATACACCCGCACTGTCCATCGCGGAAGCCCAGGTGTAATAGCGACCATACTTGATACAATCACCCGAATGACTAAAACAGAAATTGCTGGAATCACGGGAATCCGGGTCCGCCTTGTAAGAGAACTTCAAGTTTTCCGCCATCCAGGTCTGTTCACCAATCGTCACAGTCCCGTAGGTCTGACCATCACGCTCGTCAGTCATGGTTCCCGTCACCACCGTCGAAGGGTCAACAACCGCCTGATTGACGCTACTGCTGGACTCAATTACCATGCGACTGCTTGATTTCGGCGTAGCGCTAGAAGATGAAGGAACAACATCCTTAACACAACGGACGGAATATCCTTCGTATTTGAAGAAGGAGTAATTTTTCATGACTATGTCGGCGGAATAAAAAGATATGCCGTACGCATCATTACCGGAACCGCACTCTGTAGCAGTCCAGAAGTACGCTTGGCTAGACCTTTCCGTATACGCCACACGGGAGGCCACACCCATGGAGCTTCTGCCCGCAGGGAGCACAGAAAACTCATAGGCATCCGTCCCTTCTTTATCAATAAACCAACCTTCGGTGGACTTGAGCAATCTACCCGCTTCAGATTCATCTCCGACCAGGGCAATCAACTTGAACCATTCGCTTTGCGTCGACAGGTGCCAATCCTTAGGGCAAGCCCCCCGCACAGTAGATGTCAGGAAACACCTCGTACCATAGCCACAGCCCTTGCTATCATCAGAAAATATGGCAGCACTGTCCATCGCGGCAGACCAGATGTAAAGGCGACCGTACTTGGAGCATCGGGAAGGATCATTATTATAACAGAAACTGGTGGAGTCAAGGGAATCTGAGGCCACCAAGTAAGCAAAGTTCAGGTTTTCTGCCATCCAGGTCTGTTCGCCAATCGTTACAGTTCTATAAACCTGGCCGTCGCGGTAGTCCGTCAGGGTGTTGTTCTTGGCATCGTAAACGCTTCTGTCATCGCCCACGCTGAACGACGACGGAATGCTCGAGGAGCTGCGTACTTCGCTACTGGAAGTTCCGCTGCTAGAAGCCGCGCTGCTGGACGATACACTGCTGGAGCTACTTTGTTCAAAGGTCCCTGAGCTGGTCGAAGGGCCACTAGAACTGGACTTGCCGCTGCTAGATGACTCACTGTTGGAACTTGCATCCTTGGCACTGCTGGACGACTCGCTGCCGGAACTCTCCACGTCTTTGCCACTATCCGAAGACTTCGGCTTCGAACTGCTGGAGTTTGCCTCTTTGCCACTGCTAGAAGATACATCACCAGATTCCACAGGAATCCACTCTTCGTCGGAACAGGTGTAAAGGATGTCTTCCTTGGACGCAAGGGCGTATTGCCCCTCCCTGCCCTGGTTGCAGACCTTGAAATCTTCCGGCTCGTCCTCAGTCTGGGAAACCTTCTCCCACCTGAACTTGTCGCCAGATTCAACGCAAACATAGGGAGAGTCCTTGACAAACTCAAGAGCGCCCGCCTTCTTGGCCGTGCAGTTGCTCAAGTCATCGAAAGACAAGACCGCATCACCGGCGTCAGGATGCGGACTGAAATCGCTGTCATCGTCACCGCAGGCCGCCAAGCCCACAGCAACAACGGCCATGACGACAAACGAAAAGTAGACCGGTAGTTTTCGCAAATCTGCTAGCATAGGGCACCTCGAAGTGAAACTATATTATTTCACCCCGATTTGCAACAGGCTAGCCCTGCAGGACGCATTCCGGATGTTCTTTCATCTCGTCCAGCTGGATCTGGTGCAGCACCACGTGCCCTTCCACCAGGCTCTGCTGTACATCGATGATACGCTGGTTGCTCGAACCGCGGAACTTGATGTCGAGCGAGCGCTTGGCCATGATGAACGGACCGTCAATCAAGATGTCCGCATAGGCAAGCAAGTCCAGGAACGCCGGGGTTTCGTTCCAGTGCTGCTGCAAATATTCGAACGTGTATCCCGTAAAGATTACGAGGTTCAGGCCGCGGTCCTTGATTTCGCGGGCAAGCGGAATGAGCGCCGCCGCCTGGTCCATCGGGTCGCCACCGCTAAAAGTGACGCCGTCGAGCAGCGGGTTCTCGTCAATCATCGCAAGGATTTCTTCGATATCGATAAAATGCCCGCCGTTGAAATCGTGCGTCTGCGGATTCTGGCAGCCGGGGCAGTTGTGGTGGCATCCTTGCGTAAAAACCGTCATGCGGATGCCCGGACCATCCACGAAGGATTCGGGCTCTATGCCCGCAATGCGAAGTCTCGGAGTTTCCTGTTCCATTTTCAAAAATATTCCCCTATTTGCAACAAAATAAAAAACGGCGGGACATGCCCGCCTAAGATTACCTAGCAGGTGTATCGTACCCGGACACAAGTCCAGGCATTACACGCCGTGCTTGACACGGTCATTGACTTCGGCACGCTTCGCGTTGTTGAAGCGGTCCACCGTACCCACGAGGTAGCCCGTGATGCGGCGGATGCGTTCGAAGCCGATTCCTTCACCGTACTTGTTCATTTCCTTTTCAGACATTTATGTTTCTCCTTGATGGTTAAAATCTTTTCTCTTACCTGATTCCCTTGAAGGCGGGCATTCCCGGGAACAGCTTGCGCAGTTCCTCGAGCTTGGCCTCGGAAATCGCATGGCCTTCGCTACGTCCGCAGCGCGGGCAAACGTCGCCAATCACGCCAACGAATCCGCAGACCGGGTCGCGGTCCACCGGATGGTTGATGCTTCCGTAACCGATACCCACCTCGGCCATGTAGCGTACGATCTTCTCGAACGCGTCGAGGTTCTGCGTCGGGTCGCCATCGAGCTCGATGTAGCTGATGTGGCCAGCGTTGGTGAGCGCGTGGTACGGGGCTTCGAGAGCGAGCTTCTTGAAGGCCGAAATCTTGTAGTACACCGGCACGTGGAACGAGTTGGTGTAGTAATCGCGGTCGGTAACACCCGGGATGATGCCGAACTTCTTCTTGTCCATGCGAACGAAGCGGCCCGAGAGGCCTTCGGCCGGCGTGGCGAGCAAGCTGAAGTTGAGACCGAGGCGCTTGGACTCGTTGTCGCAGAATTCGCGCATGTGCTTGATAATCTTGAGACCGAGTTCCTGGGACGCTTCGGATTCGCCGTGATGCTTGCCCGTGAGGGCCACGAGCGTTTCGGCAAGGCCGATGAAGCCGATGGAAAGCGTACCGTGCTTGATGACCTCGCCCACGGTGTCTTCCCAGCCGAGCTTGTCGGAATCGATCCACACGCCCTGCCCCATGAGGAACGGGAAGTTCTTGACCTTGCGCTTGCTCTGGACGGCAAAGCGTTCCATGAGCTGGTCGCTCACAAGCTGAAGCATGCGGTCGAGTTCCTTGAAGAACAAATCGACGGACTTCATCTTGATAGCGATGCGCGGGAGGTTGATGGACGTGAAACTCAGGTTACCGCGGCCGTACGAGATTTCGCGGGTCGGGTCGTAGTTGTTGCCGATAACGCGGGTACGGCAGCCCATGTACGAAATTTCGGTTTCGGGATGGCCCGGCTTGTAGTACTGCAGGTTGTACGGGGCATCCTGGAAGCTGAAGTTCGGGAACAGGCGCTTCGCGCTCACGCGGCAAGCAAGCTTGAACAAATCGTAGTTCGGGTCGCCCTCGTTCAGGTTCACGCCCTTCTTCACGCGGAAAATCTGGATCGGGAAGATGGCCGTTTCGCCACCGCCCAGGCCCTCTTCGGTGGTGAGCAACAGGTTCTTCATCACCATGCGGGCTTCGGGCTCGGTGCACATGCCGTAGTTGATGCTAGAGAACGGAGTCTGCGCACCGGCGCGGCTGTGCATGGAGTTCAGGTTGTGGACAAACGCTTCCATCGCCTGGAACGTGGTCTTGTCGGTTTCCTCGTAAGCCATCTTCTCGGCAAACTTCTGGGCCTTCACCACCGTCTCGGTGTCGAAGGTCTTGGAAAGCTCGCGGGCTTCGGCCTCGACGAACTTATCGTTCGGCACGAGCGTCGCCGTCATGCCCATCTCGGCCATTTGGGCATGGAGTTTCTTGATGACGGGCTGGATTTCCTCTTCGGCCTTGCCCGTGAGGAGGATGAGCGCCTTGACCATGTTGGAGAGGTAGGCCTTGCGGTACGTGATGCGCACGCCGTCGGCCATGGCGTAATCGAAGTTCGGGATGGACTGGCCGCCGTGCTGGTCGTTCTGGTTACTTTGTATGGCAATGGCAGCGAGAGCGGCGTAGCTGCGGATGTCCTTGGGTTCACGCAGATGGCCGTGACCGGTGTTGAAGCCGTTCTTGAACAGCTTCTTCAAGTCGATCTGGCAGCACGTCATGGTGAGCGAGTAGAAGTCCAAGTCGTGGATGTGGATGTCGCCGTCCATGTGGGCGCGGCTGTGCTCGGGCTTGAGCATCATCATCGTGTAGAAGTGCTTGGCCGATTCGGAGCCGTACTTGAGCATGGTGCCCATGGCGGTATCGCCGTCGATGTTCGCGTTCTCGCGCTTGAGGTCGGATTCCTTGGCGGAGCTGAACGTGATGTCGCGGAGCGTGTGCATGAGGCGAGTGTTGACTTCGCGGATGCGGGTGCGCTCGGCGCGGTAAAGGATGTAGCTCTTGGCGGTGTCGGCATAGCCGCATTCGGTAAGGGCCTTTTCAACGGCGTCCTGGATTTCTTCGATGTCCGGCTTGTTCTTGCCCTCGGCTTCGAGGCGGCCCACGGCGTAGGCGGCCACCTTGAGGGAAGTACTGCTCAAAAGGTCTTCTTGTCCCAGGAGGTCGAACTGGTCCCTGGATGCCTTGATCTGTTCCTTGAGTTCACCAGAGGCGCGGAATGCCTTGACAACGGCGTCCGAAATCTTCTCAATGTTGAACGGCATTTCGCGGCCGTCACGCTTCCTGACTGTAAAAATCATCTATCAATCCTTAGATTTTCCAGAACTTTACCAGTATATAGAAAATTTAATCTTTCTACTACATCTTGTGTTCGAGGTTAAAACCCCTACACAAGATATAGTCCATAAGATAATAAAACATTTGGCGAAGAGAACAAAAAATTTACAATTTAAGGTAATTTTTTTGTAATGTTTCAAAAAACTTATCAACATCTCACGCGAAAGGGAGGGCGGACCTCGACCGCAGGTCGGGTCCCGAAAAAGTCAACTCCGTGACCAACAAACATTTAGTGAAAACGGCACTTATCCACAGGGGAAAATGCCGTTTTTTCGGGAAATTGTCTTGACAGAAAACGGGCGCCGAACTAGCGAGCCACCCGCGAAATAAGGTTCGCGACCGCGTTCACCGCGAGCGCCACGACAACCGTAGTCGTCATGCTGATAAACGGCATCCACGGCCAGCTGAATATGCCGCCAAGGAGCGCTGGCACGCCAAATGCCGGGATTCCCTGGATAAGGATGAGGCTTCCCATGCCGCACAAAACCGAAGCGATTACGACCCAGGCGCGCAGACGGCCCGAGCCCGTACCGAATAACTTGTCTGCAAAGAAGGCCAACAGGAACATACCGAGGAGCGGGCCCGTAAAGAGGCCCGTAAAGAACAGGGCGTTCTTGAGGAGGCTTCCCTGCTGGGTGGCAGCGAACAGCGCAAAGAACACGCCGAGCACGCCCCAAACGGCCGTCCATATCTTGGCGCGCTTGAGGCCGCCAATGCCCTTGGATTCGTCCCAGCCCAAAAAGTCGCGTTCCGAGGTGTTGCTCAGCGAATTGATGGCGCCCGAGAGGCTACTCATGGCGGCAGCACAGATGGCAGCGACAATGAGCCCGGTAACGCCCACCGGGAGGCCGTTCACGATAAAGTAAGGGAAAACGTCGTTCTGGCCAATGCCTTCGGGGAGGTTTGCCACGTGGGCCTTCTGGTAATAAACGTAAAGCGCCGCGCCCACCCAGTAGAACAGCACCGAGACCGCACAGCCAAGCACCATCGAAAGCACGCTCGAACGGTTGGCCGCCTTAACGTCTTTGCAGCTCAGGTAGCGCTGCACGAACTGCTGGTCGCAACCGCGGATGGCGATTTCGAGAACCGCATAGGCAAAGCCAGCCGAGACAAGCGTACGCGCGTTGGAAATATCAAAGCTTGCGTCCCACCACTTGGTCTTGCCCGCCTCGCTTGCAAGCGCGGCCATCTCGCCAAAGCCCCCTACGGAGTTCGCGATAAGCAAGAGCACCAGCACGCCACCGCCAAAGAACACGCAGAACTGCATCACGTCGGTCCATATAACCGCCTTGATACCGCCGAACCACGTGTAGAATATCGCGACGGCGGCAGACACCACGATAGCCACCTTCAAGTCGACATGCAAAATTTGCGCCAGCACAAGCGAGGGCGCGTACAGCAAGATTCCCGTACGGAGCAGCAGGTGGAGGCAGTAGAACACGGCGGCGAGCCTGCGCACGGGGCGGCTAAAGCGAAGTTCAAACAACTCGTAGGCGCTATTGATGCCCGAGGTGCGGAAGCGCGGGATAAAGACGAAGCCCACCACGACAATACTCAGGAGGGCGCCAATCTGGAACATGAGGAAGGTCATGTTGTCGCCGTAAACGTCGGCAGGCGCACCGAGGAAAGTCGTTGCGCTCACGGACGTGGCGATGAGGCTGATTCCCACGGCCACCCAGGGCATGGAACCTCCACCGAACATGTATTCCTTGAGGTTCTTGTTGCCGCGGGAAACCCAAAGGCCAATAAAAAGAGAAAACAGCAAATACGCCGCAAGCACGGCCCAGTCAACTAGCGTAAACATGGAATTAACCTTCCTTTTCGAGCGCCACCTGTTCGGCGGTCAGGTCGGTGTACTGTATAACCTGGTTGCGGCCACTTTCCTTGGCCTTGTACAGGGCCTGGTCTGCGTTGTTTACCGCCTTCTTCATGTCGTGGAATTCCGGCTTCACCAAGAAGGCGCCAATGCTCACGGTCACGCGGAGCGGGGCGGCCTGGTGCACGTCGAATTCCAGTTCCATCACGGCATGGCGAATACGTTCGGCCGTCTCGATCATCCCCTCGGGAGTCGTGTCGATGAGGCCCACCACGAATTCCTCGCCGCCGTAGCGGGCGACAATATCGATTTCCTTGCGGATTTCGCCACTGATGGCGCCCGCGATACCCTTGATGACCACGTCACCGATGGGGTGACCGTAAGTGTCGTTCACGCTCTTGAAGTGGTCGATGTCCATCATGAGCACACCGATGTTGTACTGCTGTCTGTTGGCGCGAATCTTCTCGGTGCGCAGGCTCTCGTGCAGCGTGCGGTGGTTGATAAGCCCGGTAAGGCCATCGCGCGAGGCGAGGTCCTTGCCCTGTTCAAACTGGCAGGCACGCACGTAGGCGAACCCTGCCACGCCGGCGAACGCCTTGAGCAGTTCCATCTCGTGTTCGGAATAGCGGTTCGACGAGCGGCTCTCGAGACAGATGGCGAGTTCGGCGAGCGACGCGTTCTTGTCGGAAGAAACCGGCATCACGAACAGCTGGCGGAACTCCATGTTGCGCTTTTCCTTGTCGTCAATGCGCGGCACGTACTGCCCGCCCATGCCAGAACTGAAGTTGCGGGCCACGGGGCGGTTCCTGAAGAGCGCGAGCACCGCGAGGCCCTTGTCCGAAAGCGTAAACTTCTTGTTGGCGAACTGCTCGGCGTCGATACCGTCCCAGCACACCACGCGGCCTTCGCGTTCCTTGTGGCTGTCTTCGGGATTCTGCTTGTCGAGCGCGAGAATCATCATGCGGTCGAACGGGATGTTCTCCTTGACGTACTGGAAAATCTGGCGGTAAATATCCTTGACCGACATCGTCTGGAAGAACTTGTGCTGGTAGCCATACAGCACGCTGAACTGCTGCTGGGCGATGTAATTCTTGGTAGAGACAACGCTCTTGAAGGCGAGCATGTAAAGCGAGCTCGCGATGTAGGTGAGCGCCTGCGCCGTAGACTGCGAGAAGGCGTTCGGGTAAAGGGAATCCACCACGATGGCGCCAATGCGGTTCTTTTCGCGGTCGAGCATGGGCACTGCCACCAGGGACTTGATCATCGGATTGTCGATGTAGTAGAGCAGCGACTTGCCGCCCATCAGGTCGCCTTCCAAAAGGCGGTTCACCTCGGGGCGGAACAACTGGCTTACAAGCCCGGAGTTTTCGGTAATGCGCACGTCGGTCGCCACCTGGGCGTTCGGGTCGCTGCAGTATTCACGGATGGACCATTCCCTCGGATTCTCGAGCGGCGAGAACACGATGACCGAATAGGCATTGGGGATAACGCGCTTGAGGCCCTGCAAAACGTCGTTGGTAGCCTTGTTCACGTCGGCATTGGTGCGTGCCCAGAACTGGTTCACACGCAGGGTGGACGTAGGTTCGTTGTACTCGGTAGAACTGTCCTTGATGGAATTGCGGATGTCGGGAGACACGGCAGGAGAAATGCCGGTCGCCTGGGCCACGCGCGTAATCACCGGGATAGCGGCAGTCTTTCCGCCCGGCACGCGGGGCAAGTTCATGTAGCCCAGCGCCGCGGCAACACCCGCGACAGGAATGAGGAACAACAGCATTCCGCCCTGGAATGCGAGGCCCAGCAACAGGCCTGCGACAATGAACAGAACATTCGAAACCAGCATTTTCTTCCTTCTACAGTCTAAAGGACCGGTAAAGCATCACGCTAGCGAGGCCTGCATACAGGATATGGCTAATCCATGCCGCCAGAAGAGGGGTCAACGCGCCGTTTTCGCCCATCTTGAGTCCGATCCTCTCCAAGATATAATAACTAAAAACGAGCAACAGGCCAACACCGAATTTCTGGGAAAGGCCTCCAGAACGCTTAAACCGGTGACACAGGGCCGCCCCTATCAGCAGCACGATGAGGTTCATCCAGTGCGCGGACTGCTTGAAGTACAGGGCCGTCTCCATCACGTTCGTGTCTTCGCCGGAGCGCTTGAGCACCTCGATACGTTCCCGGACCATCTTGGAATCCATCTCGTCGGCCACCTGGCGGTCGTTGATAAGGTCGCCGGGCTGGGTCGCCACGCGGCCGAGCATTTTCTCGCTCGTTATAGGCACCACGTCTACCGTACCGTCCTTCTGGAAGGTGCGGCGGTAACCGCGTTCAAACACCCAGTAGGCGGCACTGTCCTCTTCCACCCAGCGCACCATCTTGGCGTCGTAGCGTTCGCGGAGCCTCCCCTGCTCGCGCAGAAGCAGCACCACGTCGCGGCCAAGCTTGTTCCTGCCCGAGTAGTGCCTAAAGAACCAGCTCGCCTTCTCGCTGTCGATGAACGTGAAGTTCTGCTTTTCCTTGATGCGCGGGTTCTTGCGCTTTTGCGCGTTGGTCTCCATCACCTCGAGGCGCTTGTGGTTCGCGTTCGGCAACCAGCGCTCGCTCATCTGGTACGAACCTACGGACACCAGCACGCCCAGCAGGAATATGGGCAAGAGCGTCTTGAGCGGGCTCTGGCCGGAGCTCTGCATGGCCGACATCTCCAGGTGGCGCGCCATGTTGCCCACCGAGGCAAGCACCGCGATGAACATGGCCACAGGCGTAATCAGGTAGAGCATGTACGGCAGGTAGCAGAAGTAGTACTCGCCCACGTCCTTCATGTCGCGCGCAAGCCACGTCTTGATGTTACCCACGAAGTCGATGACGACGAACACCAGGATAGACCCGAGCACGACGATGAGCAACATCTTCAAGAAGTTCCATATCAGGTAACGGGAGAATTTCATCCGAACCTCCCGGTGATTTTCTTGAAGAACCCGCCCACGGCGCGTATGGCCCTGAACAGCTTGGAATCGCCGCTGAAACGGTCACGGATCATGGCGATGGTGATGAACACGCCGAAAATGCCGATGATGATGTTCGAGGCCCACATGGCGAGTTCCGGCGAAATGATAAGGCGGTCGGCAAGGTTCTCACCGCCGATAAGGCAAATCCAGTACACCACGAAGAACGCGAGACTGTAGACGATACCCGTACCGATACCGCCCTTGCGGGCCATGATGCCGAGCGGGGCGCCAATAAGCACGAACACAAAGCAAGCAAACGACGTACTGAACTTCTTGTGGATTTCGACAAGGTACTGCGCCTGGCGTTTTTCCTCGTTCTCGAGCCTGCCGTAAAGGCGTTCCGTCGTTCTAAGCACGCCGATTTCCTGCACGCGCACCTTCCTGAGCATCCTTATGATCTGCGCCGAGTCAGATACCAGCTCGAACTTCACGGAATCGGGCATGATGGTATCGCCGAGGAGGGTATTCGAAAGGGACGCAAGCGATGTAAGGCGGGTATCCTTCGACGTTTCCCAGATGGTATCGTAGCGGGCCTTCGCCTGTTCCACCACGTCAATCATCATCTCCACGGGCATCTCGCGGTCACTGCGGTAGCTGCGGCTTCGGCGTTCCAGGCGGTCGTCCACGTTCTTCATGGCGAGGTCCTGTGCAAAGAAGCGTATGCGGAAGTAGTTGCCCGGGTCGTCGGGATCCACGATGTGCGTCTCGCCGCTGCGGAGCCTGAGCATGAGCGTGGCACCGTTATCCACGTAGTCCATCGAGGCGCTGTCCGCATAAACAATACGCGGAGGGCCCTTGCGTTCCATCTCATAAATCTGGATGCCGTAAAGCGTCCCGGACACCGGGTCGATGCGGTTCACCCAAAGCTGCACGTCGGGGAACTGCGTAATGAGGCGGCCCGCGTCAATAAAAACGTGCGGCTTTTTGCGGGAGACGGCGTTCATCAGTTCTACGGAACGGTGGTTCGCCTCGGGCAACACCCAGTTGTTGAAAAGGATCATCAATACCGAGAGAAGCGTGGCGACCAGCAGTACCGGCCGCATCAAGCTGAAGGGAGAAACACCGGCAGCCTTGACCGCCGTGATTTCCTGGTCGCCGGACATGCGCCCAAACGCCATGAGGCACGCCACCAGCACCGCCATCGGGATAGACAGCGAGAGCATCCACGCGAGGTTCAGTACAAATATCTCGAGAACGGTCGAAGCGGGCAATCCCTTGGACAGCACATTGTCCAGGATCTTCACAAGGAAATCTACAACGAACAAGAACGTAATGCCGAAAAGAGCGGCCATAAATGGCGCAATAAGCTCTTTCAATACATAGCGGACTAGAATCATTCTTTTTTTACGGTCGGATTTTTTCTACTTTGATGAGTGAAAGTTAGAATTAACCAAAGAAAAAAAATGAATCATTTCGCAAAGTTGCCCTTATTGTTCAGTCTTTTTATTTCAGCCGCTTTTTTCGCAAGCTGTTCTTCAAGCAACTCCGGCAAGGTTAACCATACCGAATTCTGCCGCGCCAAATACGAGAAGGCCGAAGAACTGTACAAGAAAGGCAAGTACGGACGCGCCCAAGACAAGCTGGAAGACATCCTTTCGCTTTGCGCCGGCACGGGCTACATGGAACAGTCCCAGTTCCTGCTCGCCGAGAGCTACTTCAACCTCGAAGAATGGATCGAGGCCCGCGGCGAATACGGCAGCTTCATCATCAACTTCCCGGGTTCCCCGTTCGTGGAAACCGCCGAGTTCCGCAAGGCCATCGCCTCGTTCAACATGGAATTCCGCGTAAGCCGCGACGAGGCCAACACGACTATCGCCATGAGGGACTTCGAGCGTTACCTGTCGAACTACCCGGACTCCCCGCTGCGCGACTCCGTGAACTACTACTACGACCTGCTCGTGGAACGCCTGGCCGAAAAGGAATTCCAGACCGGCCGCCTGTACCTGCGCATGGACAAGCCGCAAGCCGCAGTCATCTATTTCAAGGAATTCCTGGACACCTACCAGAAGTCCAAGCGCCGCCGCGAAGTGCTGTTCTTGATTGCGCAGGCCTACACGGACCTCGACCAGTTTGAATCGGCACGCAACTACCTCGCCCAGGCGAAGGTTGAACTGCCCGAAGACGACAAGGACATCCAGAAACTGCTCGCCAAGACCGAGAAGAAAATCGCGAAGGCCGAAGCCAAGTACGAAAAGCGCCTGAAGAAGGACTCCGAAAAGCAGCGCCTGCAGAAAGAAGACAAGCAGATGCTCAACTAGGTTCTGTAGATGGGATTCCGGACAAAGATACGTTCATGCACGATATGGCTTGTCCTTTGGGCAGCGGTGGCAGCGTTTGCCGCAAGCGAAGACGTCGTGGAGCATGACAACTCCCGGATTGCCATATTCCTGCAGCCGGCCATCTCGTTCTTGAGTTTCGAGGAGCGCGAATACTTCCAAGACGCCATTGACACCATCTACAGCGAATTCCGTTCTGTCGCGAGGAACGAAGAGGAATCGCTCTACGTGGCAAAGCAGAACTTCCAGAAGGTAAACTTCTGCTTCCCCATCTTTGGCGGGTTGCAGTTCCAGGTGAGGCAAGACCATTTTGTGAGCGCAGGCCTCGGATTCATCTACGACAACGAATCGGTGGTGCTCACCGACCGCAAGAACAAGAGCCACAACTACAGCTACACCATCCAGGGCATCCCGCTGTTCCTTGAATACAGGCTCGCCATCCCCGTGAACCTGATGACGCTTTCCGACGGGGGCCTGTTCAGCATCGCGCTTCGCTGGTACTGGACGCTGCCCGGGACCGAAATCTACTCCTCGTGGGGCAAGATTGATGCAGACAACTCGCCGTTCGGCGCAGGGTTCGGCCTTAGCGTTGGCTACCTGATTGCAAGCTGGAAAGGCCTGAACATTTTTGGCGACATCGGCTTCAGCACCATCAAGGTCAAGTCCAAGGAAACCTTTGCGGATATTGTTCCCGGGGGCCCGGAAGAAAAGGCCAAGTGGGATATTGGTGGACTGCAGTTGCAGATTCGCGTGAGCTTTGGCGTTTGGAACAAGCCCAAGCCGATTGAAAAGGACGAAGACGACGACGTTCCGGACACCGACGAGGCTTCGTCGGATACGCCCAAGGCCGCGGCACAAGATTCTTCCAAGGCGCAGGTCCAAGCGCCGGCTGCACAGGACTCTACGCAGGTGCCCGCCGATTCGGCCAAGGTGCAAGTTCAAGACTCCACCAAGGCTCCTGTTCAAGCGCCCGCCGCGCAGAACTCCGCGCAAGTAACGCCGCAAGACTCCACCGTGCAAGATTCCGCACAAGCATCCGGCGTCAAAAAGTCGGACGAGAAGCCCGCTCAAGCGCCCGCCGTCAAGGACAGCGCGAAGGTAGAGCCCGCGAAGGCCGAGAAGCCCGCCGCCAAGAAGCCGGATGAGAAGCCTGCACAAGCGCCCGCCAAAAAGGAACCCGTAAGCGCCAAAACCCCGGAGGAATAATGAGCCTCATTCCGGGCGAAAAGCTGCATTACGCCGAGACGCATTTCAAATTCAAGCTCCCGTGGTCGCTGCTGTACAGGCCGTGGCCCGAGATTCTCGTAGATGCCCCGTTCCAGTTCGTGCCAAGCGCAGAACCCACGCTGTGGATTGTCGTACGTGACGCCCACCGCTTCCCGACGCTCATCGAATCTATTTCCATCGACATTGATGAAGCGGGCGGTTCAAACGAAACACGCTGTTCAAGCAACGTAGCGCCCAGGCAGTCCCAAAAAATCGACCTGCAAATCAAGGCCACGGAACAGTTCGCGTTCTACCCCGTCAAGCTCGGGGCGCTCAAGCCCGGCCGCTACGAAATCCGCTGCAAGCTCACCGCAAGGCGCCTCGACCCCACCAACGGGAACGTTACAGACAACGTAAGAACATTCAACCGCTGGAACTATCCGGGACTCCGCCCAGCCCCGCTTAAAATCCACGTCCTCGCCGAAAATCCGCCCAAGGCGCCCGGATACGCTGCAGGCGAAATGCACTGCCACACGCACTACTCGGCCGACCACGTGGAACACGGCGCCACGCCCCAAGTTTTGCAACAGGCGGCAAAGGCCGTCGGACTCGACTTTACCTGCTGTACCGACCACGCCTACGATTTCGCCTACACCACCGAAGACTACACGCGCGAAGCCGAATCGCCCATTCCGCGATTCCAGAACCTCCGCGACGAAATCCGCCAGCTGAACGCAAACGGCATGCCGCTCCTTGTCGCAGGCGAAGAAGTCTCCGCAGGCAATTCCAAGGGCCAGAACGTCCACATGACCGTACTCGGGCCCGAAAGCTACCTGCCGGGCCTCGGTGACTGCGGGCGCAACTGGCTCGAGAACCGCCCGACCTTCCGCATCGCCAAGCTACTCGAGATGACCGCCGCACACTGCTTTGCCGCCCACCCGATGCAGCCCATGGGCATCCTCGAAAAATTCATCTTCAGGCGCGGCTACTGGAGTCACAAAGACTTGAACCTCGACGCCTCGCACCACGTTCGCGGCATCCAGTTCTGGAACGGAATCCGCGACGAAGGATTCATGCTCGGGCGTCTGTGGTGGATCGAGGAACTCGGCAAAGGGAACTTCCTGCTGCCCATCGGTGGCAACGACGCCCACGGCGACCTGAACGACACCACCGCCGTATCGACACCGCTGTTCTCCCTCAGGCACACCCGCGACCACGTATTCGGGAAAGTGCGGACTGTTGTGAAATTAGACGAGAGACGAGAGACGAGAGACGAGAGAATATCCCTCGATACGTTAAACGCGGCGTTCGCGGGCGACAACTGCTACATCACCGACGGACCCGCACTCTGGTGGGAACGTTCAAACGCCCACGACATCAAGAGCATTGCCTTCCACGCCCGCAGTAACGGCGATACCGGCGGCGCGTTCCGCTACATCCGCATCTACGGGCGCAAGCGCATGGCAAACGGCAAGCTTACCCGCGAAGAAGACGTCCGCATCGAGAGCATGGTCGCCGCCCCCGCCAATACCGACATCATTGTCCCGTTGGACAACTACGCCTACCTGCGCGCCGAATGCGAAACCGCATCCGGACGCTTCGCGCTCACCTCTGCCGCAAAGGCCGAATAACCTATGGCAGCCCGCTTTGTAAGCCCCATGATACGTCGCAGGCCCGCCAATGCGTCACAACCTGCCGAGAGCGAACAAGACTCACGTGTCCCCGGCGACGTTACAAATAGCGCAACGAACGACACAACAGACAACGTTATCCAAAACGCGGAAAGTCTCGTAAAAAACAGCACAATAAATGCGCAACCTCCCTTAACAGAAGAACCTGTTGAACAGTTGGTCCGCGTCGCGTTCGGCACCTACAGGCAAGCCCGCGACTACAGCCTCGTACTCCTGTCGCAGGGAATCGTTCACAGCTTTGACCGCTCCGAAGAAGGACCGTTCGAAATCCTCGTCGATCCCGAACACGAAGAGAGGGCGCTACACCAGATAGAGTTATACCGCCGCGAAAACCCTCCCCGCAAAGACAACCCGCCCATGCCCCTCGCCGTAAGCGCGCAGCCCGTATGGGTACTGCTCGTACCCGTCGCCTGCACACTCGCCGACTTCGGCAACTACATCGCAGGCATCCACAGCAAGGGCCTCTCCGACGCCTACAAGGTGCTTCACGGAGAGTGGTGGCGCACCATCACCGCCCTCACGCTGCACGGGGATTCCCACCACCTGGCAAGCAACCTCGTCTCGGGATACATCGTCTTGAACCTGCTCGCCTACCGCATCCCGCTCGCGCGCATGGCACCGTTCCTCGCCGCATCGAGCGCGCTCGCGAACTTCTGCGTCGCCCTCACCGTGCAGTCCGACTACCGCGCCCTCGGTTTTTCCACATTCGTATTCGCCTGCATCGGGGCGCTCTCCGTCATCGAGTTCAGGCTCATGCCCCGGGAAACCCACGGCATGCTCCGCAGGTTCGCCCCGCTGTGCGGAGCCATCTCCATTGCCGTATTCTTGGGCCTCGGCGAGCACGCCGACATCTTGGGCCACGGCTACGGCTTTATCGCCGGTATGCTCTGCGGCCTCATCCCCAAAAAGAAGATGTTGCGCTGGGGCACGCCCACCACGCTCAAAGACATCGTGTGGATTGCCGCCTACTTCGCCATATTCGCCATAGGCTGGGCGCTCGCGCTCAACTAGCCAAGCATAAAGGCCAGCCCCAAGGGCCGGCCATTCAAATTCTACAAAACGAACTGGAGGTTCGCGACGAACCCGACTAGAGGCTCGCGATGAACTTCTTAGCCTTGTCGGCGTACTGCTGGTTGTCGCCGTAGACTTCGACGATGCGTTCGGCAGTGTTCTTGGCCTTGTCGTTAGCACCGAGCTGCTGGTAGACGAGCGTGAGCTTCCACATGGCGTCGGCCACCATCGGGACTTCGTCCTGCGGTTCTTCCTTCTGGAAGCGGTCTTCCTTGTCGCCCGTGCGCTTGCCGAATTCGGAGATGTACTTCTCGAGGAGACCGGCAGCGGCGGAGTAGTCAGCCTTTTCGATTTTCACGGAGGCAAGACCGTGCATGGCGGCAGAGCGGACCAGCGCCACGGAACCGGCGTTGTCGAGGGACTTCTGGAACAGGACCGCGGCCCCGTCGAAATCACCCTTTTCGAACTTGATGTTGCCCGCGAAGAGAGCGGCCTTGGCGAGAGCGAGGCCCTCGAGCTTGCCGGACTGGATCTTGGATTCGAATTCCACCAGGGCGCTGTCGTTCTCGCCCGCATACACGTAGGTCAGGCCTGCGCCGATAAGTTCGGCCTGTTCGGCGGCGGCTGCCTTGCGGGAATCGCGCACCTGGATTACGCCAGCGACAACCACGAGCACAACGGCCAGTGCAACAAGCACCTTGGTTCCATGTTGGACAAAAAACTGCTTAATTTCAGAATTATTCTGGTTTGCTTCGTTAGCCATTTTGGACTTCCATTTTAAAATTTGTGACACAATCATAGAAAAAATAAAGGACTTTGCCAACCGAGGGGTTCCCTATCTTGACAAAAAAACGCCCTATTGCTATTTTTAGCCCCGCTATGCCACTCTAGCTCAGCTGGTAGAGCAGCTGATTCGTAATCAGCAGGTCGGCAGTTCAAATCTGCTGGGTGGCTCGAAAGCCCCGGTCCCGCAATGGACCGGGGCTTTTATTTTCCGACATTTTTTTCTAAATTTGGCGCCTATGAATCCCAATGGCGCCATAATCGTTCAGAGTAACATGGAAATCATGGTGGAGGTCGACGCCCCCACCTACGAAGCGGCCCGCGACGCAATCGCCCCGTTCACCGAACTCGTCAAGAGCCCGGAACACCTGCACACCTACAAGATAAGCCCCCTCAGCCTGTGGAACGCCGCAGCGACGGGGCTGCGTGCGCCCGAAGTCCTGGAACGCCTCGAAAGCCAGAGCCGCTACCCCATCCCGCAGACGGTGATTACCGAAATCGAAGACTACATGGCCCGCTACGGCCTGCTCAGGCTCCGCAAAGACGGGGACTCCCTGATTGTCGAGTCCGACGACAAGTTCATGTTCACCGAAATCTGCAAGCTCAAGGAAGTGGAGCCCTACGTGGTGCGCTTCATCGACGACCTGCACGCCGAAGTGGACCCCGAACGCCGCGGTCACTTGAAGATGGCGCTCACCAACGCCGGATTCCCGGTCGAGTTCACACTGCGCGACTACCAGAAAGAAGCCGCCCAGGTCTTTTACGCGAGCGGTTCCGAGAAGGGCGGTTCGGGCGTGATTGTGCTCCCCTGCGGCTCGGGCAAGACGGTCATCGGACTTGCAACGATGGCCTTAGTACAAACAAAGACTTTGATCCTCACGCCGAACATTTCGGCATCGCGCCAGTGGATTCGCGAAATCTGCGACAAGACCGACCTCACCATCGACCAGGTGAAGGAATACTCCGGCGAAGTCAAGGAAATCGGCCCC
>CADBLC010000005.1:0-1391 GCA_902795385.1 Fibrobacter succinogenes
ACAGGTGCTCGAAAACGCGAAGGAATACCAGGAACAGTTCTTCAAGGTCGTCCGCCGCGACCAGGTGGAAATCCACTACAACGGCGAATGGTTCTCTAAACTCCCGTTCAGCAAGGTGACCGAACTCATGGGTCAGTTTACCGTGGCCCAGATGCTCGAACGCGAAGATTTCCACAACCGTTACACCGCCAATACGCCCATCAGCTTGCACGAGTTCATGTACCCGATGATGCAGGGCTACGACTCCGTCGCTATCAATAGCGACGTGGAACTCGGTGGCACCGACCAGAAGTTCAACGTGTTGCGTGGCCGCGACCTTCAGCTTTTCGAAGGCATGGAACCGCAGATCGGCCTCTTCATGCCCATCCTCCTCGGTACCGACGGCAAGGTCAAGATGTCCAAGTCCATCGGTAACTACGTGGGCCTCAATGAACCGGCCGACGTGATGTACCACAAGATTTACAGCCTCGCCGACAGCATCGTCGAAAACTGGTTTGAACTCTTGACCAACATCCCGCTTGCAGAAATCAAGCAGATGATGGCCGATATTGCCGCCGGCAAGATGAACCCGAACGACGCGAAGCACCGCCTCGCTATTGACATTGTGACGCAGTACTACGGCGCGGAAGCCGCCGAGGCCGCCGCAGCGAAGGAACGCGAAATCCACAGCGGTAACGCTATCCCGAGCGATGCTGCCGAGTGCAGCGTGGCTCCCGGCACCTACGGTGCCCTGGACCTGCTCGTGGAAGTCAAGGCGTTTGCCAGTAAGGGCGAAGCCCGCCGCATGGTCCAGAACGGCGGCGTGAAGATTGGTGGCGAAAAGCTTGCAGACCCGCAGTCCCAGATTGAAATCAAGGGCGGCGACCAGCTGGTAATCCAGGTGGGCAAGCGCAAGTTCTTCAAGGTGAACTTCTAAGGTAGACTATGCCTCAGGAAACTTTGATTCTCGGCCTTAACCCCGCTTGGCAGCGACTGTTCTACGTGGACAAGTTCGTTCCGGGCGAGGTGCACCGTATTGAAAAGGTCGAGGAGTACGCCTCGGGCAAGGGAATCAACTGCGGCCGCGTGCTGCAGCTCCTGGGGGGCTCTCCCTTGATGATGCATTTCCTTGGCTCCGAGCATGGCTCCAGGATTTTTGACGAGATTTCCGCCTGCGGTATCAACCAGGCTCCCGTCTGGATCAAGGAACCGACGCGCATCTGCACGACGGTCGTGAGCGAGGGCGATTCTACGGAACTGATCGAACCGTCCCCGATTATCTCCGAAAACGAGAATGAAGACTTTATCCAGACGCTGAACGAGTACTGGAATTCCACACAGTGCGTGGCACTGTGCGGCTCGTTCCCGCAAGGGTTCGATGTCGGGCGTATCAATGCGCTCGATTTTGCCGG
>CADBLC010000005.1:1449-28953 GCA_902795385.1 Fibrobacter succinogenes
GATGCTCCGGTACGCGCGTTCAGGCTGGTCGAGAAGAAGTTCCAGGGACTCATTCTGCAGCCGCCGACTATCGAAGTGAAGAACGATATCGGGGCAGGGGATTCCTTTTTTGCGGGTTGGCTCTATGCCGACGGCATCGGGCTTGATTTCGAGTCGTCGCTCGTGAAGGCCACGTCTGTGGCGGTAGCCCGCTGCGAGGTGGATCGCCCGTGGAACCTGAGTCTCGAGCGCATTGCCGAACTGGAACAGGAACTCGCGTCACAGGTAGAGAAGATTGAATAGCACGCTCGTCGTCTTTGCTTCCAAGCAGGAATTCAACTTAGTTTATCCGCAAAAATCGGCGGTGGTGGCTTCGTCTACGCCGTTGACTATCGGCTCGTTCGACGTGGCCGTTTGCGGTGTGGGTCTCTTGGAATTCGCGACGAATCTGGCTTACCAGCTGTCCCAAAGAAAATATGCCCGAGTCATTATGGTCGGGGTATGCGGCGCTTATCCCGGCAGGGAACTTGAAATCGGTGACGTTGTCCGCGTCGAGACGGAAGTCGTTGGCGACATGGGCGTCCAGGAACGCGATGGGCATTTCCTCCCGTGGGGCGAGGTTTCGGGTGAACCGCATGTTTACGCGGGAGAATCCCCGAGGGAACTTCCGCTGCAACTGGCCGCGATGCGCTCCGTGGCTGGCGTGAGCGTCAACTGCTGCACGGGTACGGCTTACCTGGCGCAGCGCCGCTGTGCACTCTTTGATGCCGATATCGAGACGATGGAAGGGGCTTCCTTCTTTGCTGTATGCAAGCGCTTTGGCGTGAGTGGCTACCAGTTCCGCGCCGTAAGCAATATTGCGACCGACCGCGATACCTCTACCTGGCGCATCCCCGAAGCCATGGCCGCTCTCAAGGAACGGGTCCTGGACAACCTTTAACCCGCGATAAACGTCCCGCCCCCGCCTCCCACATCATCCATTATCAATCATCAATTATCAATTACCCATGCGTCTTTCCCTCGGCATTTCCACCTGTCCCAACGACACCTACATCTACGAGGCGCTTGTCCGCGGCCTCAAGGGTTCCCCGTTCGAATGGGACGTCCATTTTGCCGACGTGCAGACGCTGAACGAGATGGTTTGCCGCGGCGAGCTCGACGTGGCCAAGGTGAGCGCCCAGGTGTACCCGCAGGTGGAACGTGACTACGTGTGCCTCGGTTGTGGTGGCGCCATCGGTTACGGGTGCGGCCCACTGCTGCTTTCGTCCAATGCCGATGCATTCGATCCCGACGAGACTACGGTGCTTCCGGGCGCGAATACGACGGCCGCGTTGCTTTTCAAGTTCTGGCATGCCAAAAAGTACGGTGGCGAACCGAAGGTGAGCTACGCGCTTTTTGACGAAGTCTACCGCGGCCTCCTTTCCGGGAAGTTCCGCCAGGGCGTCACGATTCACGAGCACCGCTTCACCTGGAAGTGTGATGGACTTCACATGTTGCAGGACATGGGCGCGTTCTGGGAATCGCAGACGGGTTCGCCCATCCCGCTCGGGATCGCGGTGGCGCGTCGCGAATTTTCGCCTTTGACAATTGCTGACATAGAATCGGAAATCAAAAATAGCCTCCGCGAGGCACGCTCTCGCCAATTTTTGGTGACGGATTTTATCCGCGAAAAAGCCCAAATTGACGATGAAAATGTGATTGAATCGCACATTCGGATGTTCGTGAATGATTTTTCCGAGGGGGTCGGGGAGGCTGGCCGGAGGGCGCTGGACGCCCTGTGGGCTCTAAAAAAGTGTTGATAAGCTGTTGATAAATAAAAAAATTTGTAATAATTGCTATTTGTAAAAAGAGTTTTTACAAAATCGCCGATTTTTGCCAAAAACTTTATTTATTTTCCAAAAAGCACTTTTTTTTGGGAGTTCGCTTATGAGTTTGGTTAACGACCTCGATACCGAAGTTGAAAACTTCAAGCGTGAGTACGAAAAGTTCGAACGCGGCAACAAATCCGCCGGAACGCGTGCTCGTAAGGTTCTGCAGGATATCAAAAAGACCTGCCAAGAAATTCGTGTGTCCATCCAGGGCGCGAAGAAGGAGGAGGAGAAGTCCAACCTTCCCCCTGAGAATTGATGAATCTAGCCCTTCAAAATGGTATCTTTTTGCGTTTTTAGGCTTTTTTTTGCCTATTTGGCAAAAAAACGTTTGACTGAAGGCCGTTATGAAGGTATATTCCCACTTGGGTTTAGATTTGTCAGTTTGGCAAAACTATAAGTTTAACGATTTTTATGTGTTCTATGATTGGAGAAACGTAGCAGTATGACCCTAAAGAAACTGGTCTTAATTACGGCCGGGGCAATGCTTCTTACCGGAACCGCCATGGCAAAGAATATCAACGTGCCTGGTGATTACTCTAAGATTGCCGATGCTCTCGGTAATGCGGATGCTGGGGATACCATCCTCGTCAAACGCGGAACTTACAACGAAAACATCACCCTTATCATGGGTGTTGTACTCAAGGGCGAGGATCCCCTTACGACCATCATTGATGGTGGCCGTCGAGGTCCGACCGTCATGGGTACTTCGGGCGCTGAAATGTCGCACTTCACAGTGAGGAACGGTCTCGAAGGTATCCTTTGCGAGAACGCCGCGCCCTACATCCATCACTGTTACGTGATCGACAACCATTGCACGGGTATCGGCGCGTTCATCTCGCTGCCCTGGCTCCGCAATAACGTGGTGTACGGCAACCGCTGGTCCGGCATCCTCGCCTGGGGCGCCAAGTCGCTCGATGCGTATGTCGAACACAACGTCGTGCTCCGCAACGGCTACTCTGGCCTTGCGTTGAAGGGACCGACCAACCTGGTCGCCCGTAACAACATCTTCATGGAGAACCACTACTACGGTGTGTTCGCCGACCCGGCCGCCGGCCAGACGAAGGTGGAGTACAACAACATCTACAAGAACTACTACCCGTTCAACCAGTTCATCAAGGTGAACCGCACGAACGTGTCGCTGGATCCGAAGTTCATCAACCACTCCCTTTCGAAGCCGAACTTCTACTGCCAGTCCACCTCGCCGATGCTCAAGCGCGGTAAGGGCAAGCTGGACATCGGCCTTACTGCTACGGAAGTCGTGAAGGAAGAAGAAGTGGTCGAAGAGACCCGCAATCCGGATACGGATGCTGACGGTCTTTGCGATCCGTGGGTTTCTGAAGAAGGCGTCTCCGACAAGTACGCAAGCGTTTGCACTGGCGTCGACAACTGCCCCGAAGAAGCTGAAGACTTCGACGGTTACCAGGACGACGACGGCTGCCCGGATGCTGACAACGACCGCGACGGTCTTTGCGATCCGTGGGTTGAAGCCAAGGCTATGTTCGCCAACTTCGCTCACATCTGTAAGGGTGTTGACCTCTGCCCGGAACAGCCGGAAACTCTCAACGAGTTCAAGGATGACGACGGATGCCCGGACGAAGTCCCGCAGCCGCCGAAGAAGGTGTTCGTGCTCGAAGGCGTGAACTTCGAATCCGGCAAGGCCACCATTACTCCGGACTCCTACATCTCCTTGACGAAGGTTGTCGATATCATGGAAACCTTCACCGAGGCTACATTCGAAATTGTCGGCCACACAGATAACGTCGGTGACAAGGACAAGAACATGCAGCTCTCCGCCGACCGCGCCGCTGCAGTGAAGAACTTCCTTGTCGATAAGGGTATTTCTGATAGCCGTATTGTCACGAGCGGTAAGGGTGACACCCAGCCGGTCGCTTCCAACAAAACCCCCGAAGGGCGTGCGCAGAACCGTCGTATTGAGTTCATCCGCACGGATATCAAGTAAAGGAGTAGGTGATGATGCATACTAGTTTCATCAAGAAAGCAGCAGTCTTTGGACTCGCTTTAGCCAGCACTTCTTTGTTCGCTGAGGCTACCTATTCTCCGCATAAGTACCAGCAGAACGACTGGTTCGCCGAATTCGGTGGCAACACTTCTATGTACGTGAACCCGGCAGGCATTTCCGAAACGGAACAGCTCGAATTCAGCGCCGCGTTCTTCAGCTCCATCAGTGGCGAAGCCAGCCAGGAATACGTCAGCTTGACGTTCCCGATGGACTACAAGCATACGCTCGGCTTCTCGTTCTTCGAGAACGGCGCTTCCATCGATGACGGTCCGTCTTACGGTGAATACGCGTTCATGTTCGGTTATGCATACAACTTAATGCAGTTCCTCGCATTGGGCGTCGACATCTCCGTGCTCTACATCAACCAGTTCGACGAAGTCAAGCAGTTGACTCTCGGTGCGGACGTGGGTGTGAGCTGGAACCCGCTCGCTTCTTCCAAGTACGGCTACCTCTTGGTGGGTGTCGCCTTGCAGAATGCGCTGCAGCCGGCTGTTAGCACCGCTGTCGAAGAAGATGGCATGAAGTTCGTGCTCTTCACCGAAAGCGAAGCCTACAAGATTCCGTCCAACCTGAACATCAGCTTCTTCTACCGCGGCCTCAACCGCGCTCTCGAAGCCAAGGTTGAACTTTCCATCATCGACGTGATGCATGAATCGTCCGAAGGTGGTGAAGGCATGAACCTCGAACAGAGCTTCACCTTGACCTACTACCTCTCCCCGCACCTTGGCGTGCGTGCCCGCTTCACCAAGGAATGCTACCCGGTGGTCGGTGCAACCGTCAACGTGAAGGACGTGAGCATCTTCCGTTACCTCGCCCTCGACCTCGAAATGTCTCACGACGACCTGTGGGAAAAGAAGAACCGCGGCTTTATCTGGGCCGTGAAGCTCACCTCCCGCTTCGGTGACACTCGTGAAGAAAAGATCGGCGAAGAACGCTACCGTCGTTTGAAGATCGAACCTGAAAACGACTACCGTGCCGCTATGCGTCTGTACTTGAACCGTCAATTCCTCGAAGCTGCTTACGCCTTCGGTAAGGTCCAGACCAAGTACCCCGCATTCCACCTTGTCGACCAGGCTGCTTTCTACAAGGCCAAGTCTTTCGAAAACCTCCGTATGCACAAGGCTGCTAAGGCCGTGTACGAAGACGCTATCAAGCGCTATCCGCAGAGCGACCAGCGCGCCAAGTACCACTTCCAGTTGATGAACATCGACTATAAGGAAGGCAAGTACACCGAAGCTATGGCCAAGTACCAGAACATTGCCCAGAAGTTCGGTGAAAGCGACGTGAAGGCCGACGCCGACTACGTTGCCGGTCAGATCAAGTTCGAACAGGGCCTCTACCAGGAATCTGTCGACCTGCTCGCCGCCATCCTTCCGGGTAACGCGAACTACTTCTACGCCCGTTACACCATGGGTATCGCCTACAGCCGTATGGGCAAGTGGGACGAAGCCGAAAACTGCTTCCGCGACATTACGGAACAGCCGGTTTCCAACCAGTCCGAACGTGACTTGCAGGATGCCGCCAAGGTGAAGCTCGGCCACATCTACTTCTCTGGCGAAAAGCCGGATATCGCTACTGCCGCCCAGATGTATGGCCAGGTCGAAGCCGGTTCCCCGGTGTATGACGAAGCCATGCTGGGTATCGCATGGTCCTTCCTGAAGGTTAATAAGCCGGACGAAGCCATGAAGCCCGCTCAGTGGATTATCAAGAACCTCCCGGAATCCTTCCTGGTTTCTGAAGCTTACTTGGTGATTGGTTACTGCCACTTCATGAAGAAGGACTACAATGGTGCTGCCAAGGCCCTTGAACAGGCCGAAAAGCGTACCGAACAGCCGGTCGTGACTGTCGCAGCCCGCGATAGCGCCCGTCAGGCATACGACGCGATGCAGGATGAATTTGACTCCGTTCAGGTTCAGGCCCTCGACCTCGCTCGTCAGCTTCCTACGCCCCGTGTGGAAAGCAAGCGCGAAGCCCTGCGCCCGTCCTTCGACAAGGCCAACCAGTCTATCGAAGACTATGCAGCGTTCACGCAGAAATCCATCCAGAGCGACCGCTTTGAATCTAACCGCAAGCGTATTCTTGAAGACGCAGGCTTCACCTTGGCTACTGTGAAGACCAAGATGAGCCAGGGTGCGGCCTCTACCGAAGCGGCACAGGAACTCGAAGAACTGGAGGACCTGGAGTAATCCGGGGACTCCCCTTTTTTATGATTATATAGGTGGATAGAGAACGATGAAAAAAATCTTCCTTGTGGCTGCGATCGTATGTTCTTTTGTCGGGACTTCCTTTGCTGCCTCAGATCCTTGTAAGGATAAAACAAAAGAAGCTAAGAATTTGCTTGCCAAGTGCAAGTCGATGGAGAAAGGTTCCGCCAAGTACAAAGAGTGCGCCAATTCCTATAAGGTAGCCAAGAACCAGGCTGCCCAGGCTTGTCGTTCTGGCGGCCTTGACGAAAAGGGCATGCAAGATGCCATTACCCAGTGGGAAAAGCAGGTTAACAACTGTAAGGGCAAGCAGAACAAGCGCTGCGCGTCCGCTCTCCAGCAGCTGGGCCACTACCAGTTCCAGTTGGAAGAAAAGCTCTTCCTCGACAAACAGGAACAGTACGAAGAAGATGTCGCATGGTGTGCTGACCGCGATAACAAGCCGGCCAAGTGCGCTGACATCGACAAGTTCCCGAAGGCTGACCACCAGAAGTCCCTCGGCTACTTCCTCGAATATATCGACAAGTACCCGAAGGAAGACAAGACTCCGGTGGTGCTTTACCAGGCTGCTGCTGTGCAGGAAGCCAGTGGTGAAGACGACAAGGCATACAAGCTCCGTATGCGCTTGGTCGAAGGCTTCCCGGACAACGGTCTCGTGCCGAAGGCTTGGCTCCGTATCGCTGAATACCACTTCATGAACCGCAAGTTCCGCGACGCTATCAAGGCCTACAAGAAGGTGACTGGCTTCGAGAACCTGACCGGTAAGGAAGCGGCTCTCGCCATGTACCACTTGGCTGAATCTTACTACAACATTGCTGAATACGAAACCGCTGCTGTCAAGTACTATGATTACATCATCGGTGCCGACAAGGGTAAATACCCCAACGACCTTCGTGCAGAAGCTATGGACTTCATGGCCGCATCGTTCTCCGACCTTGAAGGTGGTGGCGTGCAGGAAGCTGAAGCCTTCTTGAAGGACAAGAAGGTTCCGTTCAAGGATTCCGTGTACTACCGTATCGGTATGAAGAACAAGGACCACGACCGTAACGAAGAAGCCGTGCAGTCCTTCAAGCGCTTGATGCAGATCAACCCGGATTACATCGATGCTCCGCTCGCGGACATCGCCATGATCGAAATCCTTATCGTCCAGCAGAAGTTTGAAGAAGCCCAGCAACATCGTTACGTTGTCGTTAAGCGTTACGACCGCAGCTCTTCTTGGTACAAGAGGAACCAGAAGTATCCGGAATCCGTGAAGAACGCTGAAATCGCGATTCGCGGCGCTATGCTCGACATTCCGCAGTACCACCATGCTCGCGCTGCCAAGCTCACCAAGGAAGGTGACCTGGAAGCCGGTAAGAAGCAGTATGCCGAAGCTATCAAGGCTTACGAAGCGTTCCTGAAGCGCTACGCCAAGGAACCGACTTGGGACGAATACAAGGTCCATATCAACTTGGCTCTCGTGTACCAGGAAATGGGTCAGCACGCGAATGCTGCCAAGATGTTCAACTGGATCGTCGATACCGATACTACTCGCTACGGCCGTCGCCCGATGGGCTCCGAAGCTCTCCTGAAGAAGGAAGAAGCTGCGTATAACGCCGTGCTCATGATGGACCAGGCTCGTGAAGACGCCAAGAAGAAGAAGGCCGGCGACGACGCCAAGAAGGCCTACACCCTTCCGGAAACCAAGGCTTACTTCGCCCAGGTTGACAAGTACATGGCCAAGTACGGCAACAACAAGGAAGCTGCCGAACTTGCTTACAACGCCGCCATCGTCCATTACGATGCCAAGCAGTACAAGACCGCTGTGACCGTGCTTCGCGAACTTCGCAAGAAGTACCCGAACCACCAGTACATTTTGCTCATCAGCCGTATGCTTGCCCAGTCGCTCCTCGAATCCGACCAGCTCGACGAAGCCTTGACCGAATTCGAATGGCTCTACAAGCAGTACCACGATGTGAAGGCCACGAAGAACGACTCCATGGCCAAGGAAATCGAAAAGGCTATCGCTGCCGTGCTCTTCCAGATGGCTGAAAAGGCTGTGAAGGCTCAGCGTTACGAAGAAGGTGCCGTGGCTTACTTGGCTCTCGTCAAGCGCTACCCGCTCGTCTCCTTCGCCGACAAGGCCGTGTTCGAAGCCGGTGTTGCTTACGAAAACGCCAAGCAGCATGACAAGGCCGCCGAAACGTTCATGATCTTGCCCAAGCAGTACGCATCCTCCTCCTTGACCATCAAGGGTATCCTGCGTGCCGCTAGCAACTACAAGAAGGGCGGCAAGCCGCAGCAGGCTGCGACCACGTTCCTCTTCATTACGAACAACTTCCCGCAGGATTCCATGGCCTTCCAGGCTATCGGCTTCGCTGCCCAGACTTACGATTCCATTCCGGATAAGAAGAACGCCGCTGTGACCTTCGAACTCGCCTACAAGCGTTACCCGAAGCACGAAAAGACTCCGGCATTCCTCTACAGCGCCTGCTTGAGCTACGATGAAGCCAAGATGACTGACGAAGCCATCCGCTGCTCCAAGGACCTCGTCCGCGACTATCCGAAGAGCACCTACGCTCTCGACGCCGCGTTCAGCATCCCGGTCGCTTACGGCAACGCCAAGAAGTGGGATCTCGCTGCTCAGGAATACCACTTCTTCATCAAGAACTACGGCAACGACGACAAGGAAAAGCTGATTGCTGCCTACATCGGTGCCGCACGTGCCTATATGGAACTCAAGGAAGAAGAGAAGGCTGTTGAAGACTACCGCAAGACTCTCGAAGCTTACGACAAGTACGGTCTTCAGATCAAGAACGCCGACCCGGGTGTCCCGGCTGAAGCTGCCTTCTACCTCGGTGAACATGAATACCACAAGATGGAACCCATTGTCCTGAAGGGTAAGGAAAAGGAAAAGGCCAAGACTATCAAGCAGTTGGTCGACATCCTCCAGAAGGCAATGAGCCAGTACTCCAAGTCTGCAACCTACGCATCTGAACGCTGGACCTTCAAGGCCACCAACAAGATGGGTATGCTCTTCGTGACGATGGCCGCCAAGATCCGCGAACAGGAACTCAACGGCAAGAAGGACGAAGAACGCTTCGCCGAACGTATTACGGTCGTGCAGCAGTTGCCGAGCTACTACGAACAGGCTCGTCCGATCTTCCAGAAGAACATCGACCTTGCTCGTGACCAGGGCTTCTACAACCAAGACGTGATCGAGGCTGAAGAAGGCTACATCGAAATGTACTACCAGGGCTGCGCCGTGTTCGTCGAAGTCGCCGACGCGTTCGCCAACTCTCCGCTGCCTGACTCTGCCGCTATCGTCAAGGAATACGTGGAATACGAAGGTGCCGTCAAGGAAGACGCTATCGAAATGGCCCACGAAGACTTGGAAGCCTACCGTGAAGAATTGACCAACCGTTCTAACGGTGCTAAGGAACTTGCAGTGCCGCAGTGCGCAACGGGTATCAAGGCCTCTGCTCACTATGGTATCGATAACCAGTGGACTGCTAAGTTGTTCGAAACCCTCAAGATGTTGGATGAGAACAACGAAACACTGAACACCAAGATCGAAAAGTTCGACCCGTCTACTTTGTTCGCAGACCCGTCTTACTTCAAGACCAAGGCTCGTTTGGAACAGATCTCCAAGTCCGAAGTCATGACTCCGGAAGAACAGATCAACACCTACCGCGACATTATCAAGGATGCGAAGGCTGAAAACGAAAAGTTGAAGGCTGAACTCGCTGAACTCAAGAAGCAGATGGCTCCTGCTCCGTCTACCTCCATGGGCGGAATGGGTGACGACTCCGCAATGGATGCCGCCGACACGCCGGCTGCTGCTCCTGCTCCTGCCAAGAAGGCTTCTGGCAAGAAGAAGGGAAAGAGAAAATAGCGGTAAAAACAATTTTACGGGGTTCCTGGTCTCCAGGGCCCCGTTTATTAGGCCTTTAGAGCGCTTTTTCATGCGGTAAATAAAGTTTTACAGCTAAAAGCCTTCTAAACGGCTCTAAAAAAAATAAAATTGAACAAAGATTTCAAAAACAAACCAAAAACAAACACTCTAAAGGAGTACTCTAATGTCTAAAATGCTTCAATCCTTCAGCCCTGAATCTGATGGTTACCAGTTCATGTGGATCATCTTGGTCGTGTTCATGATCGGCCTCGGTTTCTCTATCGAACGTATTGTCTACATCATTGTGAAGAGCTCGAAGGGCCGCGCCAAGTTCCTCGCCGACTTCGGTAAGTTGATCAGCTCTCAGCAGTTTGATCAGGCCTTGAGCCTCGCCAACGCGACCAACCTCCCGATCGCCAAGGTTATGGCTGCCATCGTCGCTGCCCGTAACGGTGGTCGCGAAAACATGTCCGCCGCTTGCGACGCCGTGTTCCTGACTGAAGCTCCGCGTCTTACTCGCTACATCTCCATCATTTCCGTTATGGCTTCCATCTCTACGTTGCTCGGACTTATGGGTACGATTTACGGTCTGATCTACACCTTCGACGCTGTGGCTAACAAGCCGGCTTCTGAACGTGCTAAGGCTCTTGCCGACGGTATCGCTATCGCTATGGGTACCACGCTCCTCGGACTTCTCTCCGCCGTGCCTCTTCTGGTTCTCGTCGGTCTCCTCAACATGAACTCCGAACGCCTGATCCAGGAAATGGAAGAAAAGGGCCTCAAGATCATCAACTCCCTCTCGTAATTCATTGAGAGCAATTTAAAACTGGAGTTATAACACATGGCAAAACAAATCAAGAAACCTGGTAAAGTCGAAGAACCGGACCTGTTGCCGGCGATGGGCTTGTTTACCATTCTGATTCCTATGCTTTTGACCATGACGGCTTTCTCCAAGCTTGCTATTGTCGAAGTCAACCTGCCGGAACGCAGCATGATGAACCTCGACAATGAAACGCCTCCGGAACCGGACCAGCAGGCATTGAACTTGTCCCTCGCGATTACCAGCGATTACCTCGTGATTGGTGCTCGTGGTGGTTTCCAGCCGAACGTCTATTTCAAGGAAATGTGGACGTTCCGTTGCAAGTCCGATGCTAAGCTCGTTACCTACGCGATGGATGACGTTAAGGCTACTGTTGAAAGCGGACATGGACCGAAGTGCAAGGATGGCTCTGAGATGGATAAAGAGAAGTATCTCTATGAAATCGAAGCCATCGAACTTTGGGCTATCAACAAGGAATCTGAAGAAGATCCGGGCCGCGTTATTTGGGCTCTCTACTCCAACGGGGGTAGCGCCGAAGAACCGGCTGCCGACAGTGCCTACGTGGATGGCAACAACAACTTTATCGCCCTTCCGGGTGAAGGTACCCTCGGCCTCACTCCGCCGCCGGCTCTCAAGAAGCCCGCTGCCGGTGTAGCCCTCGCTACCCTGACCCCGAACTCGGCTCGTACGCTCAAACCGGATGTCGCTGCTAAAAACATGATCTATCCGCTTTCCGCATACGACCTGATTGCGAAGGACCTCATTGCTATCCATACGCAGTTTATTGACCTCGAAGACGTTGATAACATCATCATCGTTGCTAACGATGATACTCAATTTGACAAGATCATCCAGCTCATGGACCGTTCCAAGGAAGCTGGCTTCACCAAGATCAATCTTGCTAAGTTGGGAGGTTAATCATGGCTAGAAAAACTCGTAAATATAGCGAAGACGTACCTTTCTCCTTGACCTCCATGATGGACATGATGACCATCATCCTGGTGTTCATGATTAAGAACATGGACGCCGAAGGTCAGCTGCTTACGCAGGCTGAGAACCTGATTCTTCCGATCTCCACCTCCAAGGTGCAGCCGAAGACTGTTTCTCTGACTGTCGTGGTCGATGCGAACTACGTCATTGCCGATAATGAAAAGGTTGTGCCGACTGCCGACGTGCTCGCCCAGGAAGACCTGCTTGTCACCAAGCTGGACGAAATCCTGAAGGACCGTCGCGCCATCGAACAGGAACACGCTCTCAAGATGGGTCTCCCTGCCGATGAAGCCGGTAACATCATTGTTCAGATTGACAAGAACATCCCGTATGATGCGATGTACAAGGTGATGGCCACCTGTGGCTTCTCCGGATACACGAACATCGCATTCGCTGTGATGCAGAAGAACGGCGGGGAGGAATAATTATGGCTAAGAAAAAAGCTCCTGTAGATCCGTTAGTTGCGTCCCTCATGCCGGAATCCGACAAGAAGATGGGTGCAATTGCCGGTGTCTCCGTGATTGTTGCTCTCGCATTCTCTCTCTGGGCTTCCATGTACGAAGCTGTGGTCGACGAAGTGATCTTCGAAGAATCCGCTGCTGAAGACCTCTCCGCTTCCATGATGATGGAAGAAAAGAAGGAAGAGAAGAAGGAAGAGAAGAAGAAAGAAGAGCCGAAGAAGCCTCGTAAGAAGGCCGGTGGCGGTGGTAAGCCGCGTGGTAAGGGTCAGCCCAACGCTCCGCAGACTCGCGGCGTGCTTAAGCTCCTCACCGCTCAGACCAAGAACGCCAGTGCCGGTGCTTACGACTTGATGAAGAACCAGAAGTTCTCCAAGGACATCGACAAGGTGCTCAAGGACGTGGCTGGTCTCCAGACTACGGGTAAGACCGTTCTCGGTGGCCGTCGCGGTAAGGCTGATGGTGGCTTCAACGAAGGTTACGCTGAAGGCGGTTCCGGTGGTATCGGTGACGGCCTGGCTGGCCTCCTTGGCGGTGGTGGCGGTGGTATCGCTACCAAGGCTAAGGGCTCCATCAAGACCCCGTCTGAACGTGACATCGACATGGGTGCTGGTGGCGGATCTCGTTCCGCTGCGGACATCATGAAGGTCGTGCGTCAGCGTACTCCGGGTCTGCGCCACATCTACAACAAGTTCCTGAAGAAGAAACCGGGATTCCAGGGTAAGGTTACCTTGAAGTTCACGATTGCTCCGGGTGGCGAAATTATCAGCATTGCTATTGCTTCTTCCACCACTGGTTACGGCGAATTTGATGGCGAAATCAAGAGCGCTGTGAGCCGCTGGAAGTTCAGCAAGGTTAAGTCTGGTAACACGACGGTGACCATTCCGTTCACGTTCTCCGAATAATCTTCTTGAACAACTTGCCTAAAAGGCGAGAAAAAAGGACCGGGTCGAAAAGCCCGGTCTTTTTTGCATTTTTCTGTTGCGTTTTTTGACGAATAAAACTAACTTTATGATAGAATTTACAATAGGAGTCCACTAATGAACTTAAGATCTGCTGCAGCAGTTGGTGTTGCTTTCGGCATCCTCGGCGTAGGATCCGCATTCGCAACATTCGCCCGTATCGAATCTATGGGTAAGAACACTACCTATATCATGGATGACGTGAGCATCTTTGATAACCCGGCGAACATCAACCTGTACCCGAACTACTTGATTGGTGAGTTCGGACCTTACACTGAGGACGTTCCTGCCGGCACGAACCAGGATCCGAGGTTCCCGAACTTTGGTGGAATCTTCTCCGTCTCCCTGGGTGACGAGAACAATCCCGATCCGCGTCTTTCCATCGGTGGCCTCTTCGGACGTATCTCTGAACTCGCCATGTACTTGCCGTCGTCCGTGATTGGCGAAGACGGCCAGATGACCGGTACCCCGGAAACGGTGACGAACTTCGACGGCTTCTTGGGCGGTACGCTGACTAGCGGCGACGCCTGGGGCTTGCACATCTACATTGCCCACCAGGATGGTGGCTACAAGACTCCGAGCGGTTCTTACCAGGTCGATTCCGACGCGTTCGCTTCCATTGTGCAGGCTGATGGTGGTTTCAACCTCCAGTTCGGCAGCAACATCGATTTCGAAATCAGCTTCGGCTTGGCCCGTATCCAGTATGGCCCCGAACACCAGAACTTCTTTGACGACGGCGACTTCAGCTTCTTGGCCAAGTCCCGTGCGTTCTTCACCCTCGAGGCTCTCGATGGTGAACTCGTTCCGGCATTCTCCATGAAGTTGATCCAGGCTCCGGGTATCGAAGACAAGCATGCCCAGGTTGGCCTCGGCATCAACGTCGCTCTCGACCGTGGATTCTTCTGGTTGGGCGGCGACTTCGTCTGGAACAAGATGAGGGCTCACGACTGGACGTTTGACTACGTCACGGGCGCATCTGTTTACGACGCAAGCAACGACAAGGACCCGAACTGGGATGAACGTTCCGACATCGGCGGCATGATCAGCTTCGGTATCGAACGTAACATTTGGTGGGACTGGTTCGTTATCCGTGTCGGTGGCCAGAAGTCCATCCTCTACACCGAATGTGACCAGAACGAAAAGAACAAGGGCAAGAACGGCATTTGCGTGGAAAGCGGCAACTTCTTCACGACCAACCCGCTTGCTGATGGCACCGCCGATGACCATGTCGGTTTCGGTTTCGGTATCAACATCGAAGAAAAGCTGAAGATCGACGTGACCGTCGCCGAAGACATGCTCTTCCGCAACCCGTTCCAGGGTGAAGGCCGCCTGTTCTCCAGAATCTCCGCGACCTACAGCTTCTAATAAGCTTGGACAGACTGTTGAGGAATGCTCTCCGCCGGAGGGCATTTCTTTTTTTGCTAATCACTAATAACTATTTTTTTGCCATGAGATTTGTAATTCTTTTGACGTTGGCGATTGCTTTGTTAGGTTGTTCTGAAAGGACGGAACGCATTGAACAGAAGTTGGAATCCTACTTGCAGGAAGACCTGAAATTCATGGTCGCCCAGACTATCCATGCCTCTGGGAACAAGGATGCGCTCCTGGACGAGCCGTACTATCGGGTCAAGGATTTTCGTTTGTTCGAAGGGGCGGCGGCCGAGGTGTACTCTGCCTACGCCGAGGTGAACTTCTACATCTACAAGGATATCGCCATGTACGAGCAGAGAAAGTACCGCTACGACGTGGAAGGACGCCATTGGGACCGCTATTTGAAGGTCCTCCATTTCGGTAGGGATTCCCTACCCTAGGGGTTGCTCGGCTCCTGTAAGATGCTATATTTTTCTTGTCAGGTTTAATCTTTAAAAAAGGGCAATATTTTGTTTGGTCTCTTCTCTTGCGACATTGGAATAGATCTTGGTACGGCGAATACATTGGTCCACGTGGCCGGCCAGGGTATTGTGATTAACGAACCTACGGTGATTGCTGTGGATAGCAAGAACAACCGTGTATGCGCCATCGGCTTCGAAGCGAAGAAGATGCTTGGCCGTACCCCTGGGGAAACCCGTGCCGTACGCCCCATGCGCGATGGCGTGATTGCCGATTTCGAACTGGTGGAGACCTTGCTCCAGACGTTTATCAAGCGCGTGCAGAAGTACCCGCTGTGGATGGTGAAACCTCGCGTGGTGGTCGGCGTGCCGAGCGGCATTACCGAAGTGGAAAAGCGCGCCGTGATTGATGCGGCTCGCCAGGCTGGTGCTAAGGAAGTGCACCTGGTGCACGAACCGATGGCTGCGGCCGTTGGTATGGGTATCCCTGTCGAAGATCCCGTGGGTAACATGATTGTCGATATCGGTGGTGGTACTTCCGACATCGCCGTGATTGCCTTGAACGGTACGGTCTGCAACGCTTCCGTGCGCGTGGGCGGTGACGAGATGGACGACGCGATTGTTCGCTACCTCCGTACGATGTACAACCTCCAGGTGGGTGAGAGCACTGCCGAACAGATCAAGATCCAGATTGGCTCTGCAAGCCCGCTCGATGAAGAATTGACAATGGAAGTGAAGGGTCACGACTTTATTGCCGGTATGCCCCGCACGATGACCATCAAGAGCGAAGAAATTCGCGAAGCTTTGAACGAACCTGTAACGGCGATTATCGAAGCCGTGAAGCAGGCCCTCAGCATGACTCCGGCCGAACTCTCTGCCGATATTTACGACAAGGGTATCATCATGACCGGTGGTGCTTCGCAGCTGCGTGGCTTTGACGAACGCATCCGCAAGGAAACGGGACTTTCCGTGAACGTGTTCGACGACGCGCTGGTTTGCGTTTGCAAGGGCGCCGCACGCATCCTGGAAGACCTCGATAAGTATCGTCCCGTATTGATTGCTACGTCCAACTAGGACTAACTTCATACCCCGGTTCGATGTTTAGGGCTTTCCGCTTTATTGTCGATTTGTTTACGCAAAGGCATGGTATCATTGCCTTTGTGTTCTTTTTGCTTGTCGGTCTATTGATGCGGCAGGCTCCTGGCGTTGTCAAGGAAAATATCGTCTCTTCGATTCTCGGTACGGTCTTGTATCCGGCGCAGATGGCGATATCTTCGTTGGACGCTTACCGTTCCGTGGTTGCGGAAAACGAACAGCTCAAGCAAGAAAACGCTCGCCTCCGCCAGGAGACGTATTACGCAAGCGAAGGACTGCAAGAACTGACGCGACTTCATGCGCTGGTGCGCTTTGACGATAAATGGGGCTACCCGATTGTTACAGCGCGCGTGGTGGGCCATAATCCCGGACGATTCCTGACGACGATTGTTATCAACCGTGGTACGCATCATGGCGTCAAGGAGAACATGCCCGTATTCTCGATGAATGGGCTGGTTGGCAAGGTGACGAAAGTTTCGTACGGCTATTCCCGCGTCCAGCTTCTTGTTGACCCGAACCTTAAGTTGTCTGTACTTGAACGCCGTACGCGCGTGGTGGGCTTCTTGGAATCGGTGGATGGTCACATGCTTATGGCCATGGTGCCCACGCATGCGGGTGTCAAGGCGGGCGATACGCTGATTACCTCTGGCCTGGGCGGAATTTTCCCGAAGGGGATTCCCGTGGGCACGGTGAAGTCCGTGGGCCAGGCCGACTTGGATGTGATGCGCCAGATGTATGTCGTTCCTTTCCAGGAATTTTCGACGCTCGAAGAAGTGTTCGTGATGGAGAAGGAACCTGACTGGATTATCAGGGAGTTGCTCGATGATTAATTTCAAGTGGATAAAGCTCTTCCTGGTTTTCTTGTTTGCGTTTGTATTGCAGACTACGGTGGGCGACTGGCTCCAGATTTTCGGTGTCGGTCCTGATTTCATCGTCATCCTGATTGTCGCGATTGCAATCAAGTACGGCCCTGCGACGGGCTGCTTCTGGGGATTCCTCGCCGGGTTTACGCAGGACATCTATGCTCCCGTTGAATGGCTTGGCGCGCATACGATTGCCATGACGATTGTTGGTTTCCTTGTGGGCCAGCTGGAAGAGAGGTTCCTGACACTCAACCTTCCCGCGAAAATGGCTGTCCTTGCCATAGGTTTCTTTGTCTCCGACATGATTTACTTCTTGTTGACCGGTCTTCAGAAGGATGTGGTCACGAACCTGTTCTTCTCCAAGACGCTTCCGGAATGTGCCTACACCGTAATCGTGGGCGCGGTCGTGTTCTACTTGTCGGCAGGGAAAGCAGGGAAGAAGCGCAGTGTATAAACTTGGCGACAACGAGTATGTCCAGAACAGGAACTGGAACGTTCTTGTGTTCATGAGCGTCGTGCTCATTCTTTTCGGCATTCTCCTGTTGCGCCTTTTCTCGTTGCAGTACACGCATTACGACGAAAACCTCCAGCGTTCCGAGAACAACCGTATCCGCAAGGTGGTGCTGGTGGCCGAACGCGGCTACATCTACGACCGCAACGGTGTGATGATGGTGCGCAACAGGCCTTCGTACCAGGTGGCCCTGCAGGCGATGAGTCTTCCGCGTGGCAAGGCGGATCGCGATTCCGTTTTCCGCCGTCTGCTCCGCATTACGGACAAGGACGGTGCCCGTCTTTTCGATTCGCTTTCCCTGGATACGGCATTCCAGCGCAGCCGCTGGATTAAGAACAGGCCTATCACCTTCTATGAAGATGCTTCGCCGGAGCAGGTGGCGATTATCGAAGAACATTCTTCGGAGTTGCCGGGCGTGGTGACGTTGATTGAGTCCCGTCGCGAGTATCCTTACGGCACGCTCGCTTCGCACGTGCTTGGCTATACGAGCGAGATTTCGGAAGACCAGCTTAAGCTCCCGGAATACGAGGGCTATTCGCAGGGCGATCGCATTGGGCAGAAGGGCTTGGAGCAGGGATACGACCAGGAGTTCCGTGGCAAGAACGGACTCAAGCTTGTCGAGGTGAACGCTTCGGGACGTGAGCTTGGCCCGGTGAAGGGCGTGGAGGCCCAGCCGCCGGTTCCTGGCCTGCACTTGATTTCTACGATTGACTTGAAATTGCAGAAGGCCGCCGAGGATGCAATTCCGGATAGTGCCAGGGGTGCGCTGGTGGCGATTGACCCGCGTAATGGCGAAATCCTTGCCATGGTGAGTTCGCCTAGGCTGGACCCGAACATCTTCTCGCTGAAAAAGCGTGAACGCAACAAGGGCTGGGCCCAGGTGGCGCTCGATTCCTTGCGCCCGCTTACGAACCGCGCCATTTCGGGTACGTATACTCCGGCGTCGGTTTTCAAGCTCGTGACGGCGGGGGCGGGCATCGAGAACGGAATCCTTTCCGAAAGCAAGTACTACCCCAAGGCCTGTACGGGTGGCTATCAGTATGGCGCCCGCTACCAGAAGTGCTGGGGCACGCACGGCAACTTGAACGTGGTGCATGCGATTAGGCTGAGCTGCGACGTATTCTTCTACCAGGCGGGCCTCGAAATCGACATGGCGCGCATCAACGAGTTCGGCAGGCGCTTTGGCCTCGGCGAAAAGCCGCTTGGCGTGGATATTCCCGGCGAAAAGGGCGGCTGGCTTGTGGACTCGGCCTCGTTCAACGAGAAGAACAAGAGGCTCGGTTGGCGCTGGGCGCGCGGCTTGATTTTGAACCTCGCTATTGGCCAGGGCGAATTGGTGACGCCGTTGCAGCAGGCCGTGCTGGTCGGTGCGCTTGCAACAAACAAGGGCGTTTACCGCCCGCACCTTATGAAAGAATTGCGCGACGATGCAGGCAACGTTGTGCGTCGTTACGAGCCGGAGATAATCAGGCCGGGCAACATGAAACCCGAAACGCACCGCATTTTGATGGCGGCCATGGACTCCGTGGTGAACCACCCGGGCGGTACGGGCAAGCGCGGGGCGGTTCCCGGCATTCGCGTTGGCGCGAAGACGGGCTCCGGTGAATGGAAAAAGGGCGCGAAAACGCACGCCTGGTATGCTGCGGTTGCGCCCTTGGACGATCCGCAAATCGCGGTGGCCGTCATTATGGAGGCTGCGGGCGGTGGCGGTGCCGTGTCCGGGCCTATCGCGCGTAAGGTGCTGATGGCGTATTTCGGCAAGGAAGACGAGGAGAAGAAATGAGTTCCGGACGTTTCTTGGACAAGTCGCTGAAGTTCGACTGGGTTTTCTTGCTTGCGACGTTCGCCTTGATGGCGTGCGGTATCGTCTTGGTGTATTCGGCCACGGCGAGCGAAGACGTCGTGTTCTATGAATCGTTCTGGTTCAAGCAGATTATCTATTTCATTGGCGGATGCTTGCTTGCAACAGGAATCGTGTTCCTCAAGATTGACTGGCTCAAGCGGATGACTGTGCCGCTATATGCGATGTCGCTCGTGTTGCTTTGCGTGGTGCTGTTCTTTGCCGGTGATGTCGTGAAGGGGGCGGGCCGCTGGATTGACCTTGGCTTTATCAAGTTGCAGCCTTCCGAGTTCGCGAAAATCGCCTACCTGCTTACCATTTCGTACTGGCTTTCCAACCATCCTGTAAGCTTGTTCAAGATAAAGACGTTCGTGGTACCGTTCTTCTTGTTCATTGTGCCGTTCGCGCTGGTGCTCAAGCAGCCGGACCTGAGTACGGCGCTCGTGTTTATCGCGGTGACGTACGTGGCGTTCTTCTTCGCGGGCTTTTCGCTTGTCGACATGTTCCTGATAACGAGCCCGCTTTTGTCCGTGCTGCTTTCGCATTCCCAGACGATGGTGTACCAGGTGCTGTGGGGCATGCTGATTTGCGCGGTTGTCTTTGCGCTTGTGCGCAGGCGCTTGCCCAAGGCGCAAACGATATTCTTCTTGTTGACCAACATCTTGGCGGGCTACGCGAGTTCCATGGCCTGGAATATGCTTGAACCGCACCAGCAAAAGCGCGTGAACACCTTCCTCGACCCGATGAGCGACCCTCTCGGTGACGGTTACCAGGTGCTGCAGTCGCTGACGGCTATCGGTTCGGGCGGTCTTAGCGGCAAGGGCTTCGGCAACGGTACGCAAACGAACTTGTCCTTCTTGCCCGAAGAACATACGGACTTCATCTTCAGCGTCTTGGGCGAACAGTTCGGCTTGGTCGGCTGCTTCGTGATTCTTTCGCTGTATGTCATTTTCCTGTGGAGGGCGACCTCCGTCTGCAGGCTTTACTCCGACCCATTCATCACGCTTATTGTCATGGGCTCTTCCACGATATTCCTGTTCCACATTCTCGTGAACATCGCGATGACGATCGGGCTTATGCCGGTTACCGGACTCCCGCTCCCGTTCCTTTCGTATGGCGGCTCTTTTGCCATGACGTGCATGGTGCTGGTGGGCGGCATTATCTGCATGCGCTACCAGGGACGCCGGATGTAATTTTTTGTGCTCTTGCGGAACGATTCCCGCCAAAAATCCGTCTTATAGTAAAAGGCGGATTTTTTTATGGATTTTACGAGACGTATCGCGAATTTCTTGTTTGGCATGGAATGCCTGGGCTGCGGGAGTTCCTCGGAGAGGCTTGACCCGTGGCTCTGTCCGGCGTGCAGGGACTCCTTGGTGAACGGCGGGAAGGAACCCAAGTTCCCGGGCGGGGACGTATTGAGCCTGTATCCCATGGTGCCGCTGACCAGGCGCCTGGTGCACGCTCTCAAGTACGGGAGTATTCCCGGGGTGGCGTCGTATATGGTGCGCCAGTCCTCGCTGAGCCGTGGCGGCGATGCGGTGGAGTTCCTTTCGCAGTTCGCGCGTCCGTTTTTCTTTGTGCCCGTACCGCTGCATGGTGCGCGTTACCGCGAACGCGGTTACAACCAGGCCGAAAAGATTGCGGCGGCCTTTGCCGGGGCGACCGGCGGGCGCGTGTGCCGGTGGCTGTGGCGCAAGAACTTCCATGTGTCGCAGACCAAACTTTCCAAGAGCCAGAGGGCGTGGAACGTGGCTGGGGCGTTCGGGGCTAAGTTGCCTGCGGAACTGCCGCCGCGTGGAACCGTCTTTATCGTGGACGACGTCTTTACGACAGGGGCGACCACGTCGGCCTGCGCAAGCGCGCTTGGCCATGATTTCCCGCTGCCCGTGAAGGTCTGTACGCTTATCTACGACGAGCCTGCCACGGCTGCGATGGACTTTGTGGCAGACTGCCGGATGGAGTGGGATGGCAATTATGGCGATTGAGTTATTAGTTCCGAGTAAAAAAAGCGGGCTTCGAGATGCTTCTCGAAACCCGCAATTCTAATAACTAGTAACTATTGACTAATAACTGGCACCGAAGGTGCCGAGGTAGCGGAGGAAGAGGGACTCGAACCCCCAAGCCTTACGGCGGCGGTTTTCAAGACCGCTGACTTACCAATTAGCCTATTCCTCCGGGTCGCGTGATAAGATAAAAAACGAGTGCCATCCCGTCAAATAGTATGGAATCGACGATGGATAAGGACTTCGCCGAGAAGATGGCGGCAGCGGAACTTTCGGACTCCGAAAGGGTTCTTGAGCTATTGTTCTCCTACATGCCGAAGATTGCCGCCGAGCGCAAGATGGACGGCCTCCTGGTGTTGATGGCCGACCTTGGACGTTCGCTTGTTCAGGCCGACCGCTGTTCCCTCTGGCTTATCGATTCCGAAACAAATGAACTTTGGACCAAGGTCGCGCATGGCGTAGACCAGTTGCGTATCCCGATAGGGGCTGGCTTTGTCGGCTATTCCGTCAAGTCCGGCGAGAACTTGCTTGTCGAGGACGCCTACAAGGACCCCCGATTCGACCGCCGCAGCGACGAACGCACGCATTACAGGACGACGTCGGTGATGACCGTTCCCCTGAGGGACGGCAGCGGGAAGGTGATGGGTGTCTACCAGGCCATCAACAAGAAGGGCGAAAGCGCTGTATTCTCGAAGCAGGACTTGGAACGCCTGGTCCTTACTGCCGTCTATTCCGCAAAGACCATCGAGTCGGCGCGCTTGACGGAAGAGTTGCAGAAGTCCAAGGAAGAACTCGAAGCGACTCAGGAAGAACTTATCCATATCTTGGGCGACATCTCCGAATCCCGCAGCCACGAGACGGGCGACCATATCCGCCGAGTCGCCGAGATATCGTACAAACTAGCCCTGTATTACGGCTTGCCCCAGGCAGAAGCGAATAAAATCCGTTTGGCGGCGCCGATGCACGACCTGGGCAAGGTGAGCATCCCCGATGCCGTGCTGAACAAGCCGGGCCGCTTTACGGACGAGGAATTTGCGAAAATGAAGTCCCATGCCGGCGAAGGGGAGCAGATTCTGATGCAGTCCAAGCGAGAACTGCTCAGATTCGCGGCGACGCTCGCCGGTTCGCACCACGAACGCTGGGACGGCAAAGGCTACCCCCGCGGTCTCAAGGGCGAGGAAATCCCCCTGGCAGGCCGAATTTGTGCCGTTGCCGACGTCCTGGATGCCCTGGCAAGTCCGCGCTGTTATAAACCCGCCTGGCCCGAAGAGAAGGTCCGCGAGGAGTTCGTGAAGCAGCGCGGAGCACAGTTCCAGCCTGAACTGGTGGATGTGCTCCTGGAACACTGGGACGAAATGTTCGACAGCTTCCGCCAAATTCGTGCCGAAATGGAAGCTTTGCGGCAGGCTGCCGCGGTCTAATACCCGTTTTTATTGAAAATTCGCTAGATTGTAAAAAAAAGAAAACCCCCGACTTTCATCGGGGGTCTTCGTGGTTCCGATTGGAGTTGAACCAACGACACGCGGATTTTCAGTCCACTGCTCTACCAACTGAGCTACAGAACCATTTCGGTAGGCCGCAAAATAGAAAAAATAGTGAGCGTTGTCAAGGGTAAATAGAATATTACCTTGAAATTCGTGCTTTTTTCGCATAATCTGCTAAATTTAAGGAAGGATGGTTGAATGGGTCCAGCAGGGGGATCCTTGTTGTAAACCTTTACTGTGAGAGTGTTATAGTGAGTCAATTAACGAAATTCGAAACATTGGTACTGGCCGGGATGAGTCTGGCCTTTGCTCTTCTGGTTGCTTGCACGGGTGAAGATGGTTCTTCTGCGGTCGATCCGTTGGCGGATAACCCGTTCATCATAACTACAGATACGATTGTAGATAGGAACGGCGATACCATCATTAGGACGGATACTGCCCACAAGCACATTGATACTATCATGCACATCTCGGAAAAGGGTGAAACAACCATGGTGGCCGAGACGGTCTATGTTGGACTTGATACGACTGTGCATTGGGTCGGCAGCTCCGCTTTGCTCATTACCGAAATCATGACGGTTAATTTGGACTGGACCGACGAAGACGGTGATGACGGTGCTTGGCTCGAAATTTATAACGCCGGTTCCAAGGACGCGGACTTGAAGGGCTATTCCCTTGTCGAGAATGCGGACAAGTCCCGCAAGTGGGTCTTTGGCAACGAAGTCATCAAGGCGAAGTCCTTCAGGATCGTTTTCTGCGACAAGAAGAACCACGCCGTGGCGGCTGGCGCCAGGGATACGACGCTCAAGAGGGTCAATGGTGAAGAATTCAAGGCGCATTTCCGTACGCATGCCAACTGGAAACTGAACGGCAAGGGCGGTACGGTTTACCTGATTGACCCGTTCTACGGCATTCGCGATTCCGTCGACTATCCCGAACTCGGTAGCGGTATCAGCTGGGGTATCACGAACGGCGGCGTCTGGAAATATTTCGATAAGCCGACTCCCGAAGCCCGCAATACGGAATCTACCGCATACGACGACTTGGTCCCGGCGGTCGACTTGAGCAAGCTCAAGAGTGGTTTCTACAAGGAGCCCATTACACTGAATCCGCCCTCGCTCGAAGAAGGCGTGAGCCTGCGCTGCACGCAGGACGGTTCCGAACCCAAGAGTTCCTCTCCGGAATTCAATAGCCAGATTACGATTTCCGAAAACACTTCGTTCCGCTGTGCTGCCTTCAAGGAAGGTGCCCTGGGTAGGGAAGTGGTGACCAAGACGTTCTTTATCGGTGAAACGGTGAACATGCCCGTGGTGGCCGTCAGTGTCGACCCGAGCTTCTTCGACAAGGCTTATATCAAGACGAATGCGGAAAAGCCGGAATCGGCGCCTTCGGGACTGTACGAAGAACAGGAATTCCCGGTAAATGTGCAGTATTTCCCGAAAGGAAGCTCCTCTAACGAAGTTGCTTGGGAAATAGAAGCGGGTATCTCGCTGATGGGCGGTTACAGCCGTTTGAACGACAAGAAATCCGTGGCGATAACGATGCGCGAGGAATTCCAGAATGGCCGTCTGAAATACCCGCTGTTCGAAACCCGCAAGTCCGATTCCGTGTTCAAGGCGTTCAACCTCCGCAACAACGGTAACCGCTTTGTGAGCGACTACATTGCCGACGCCATGGCAGGAGCCATCTTGGAAGGAAGCGGCGTGGATTACCAGCGCAGCCGCCAGGTGGTGGTGTTCTACAACGGCAAGTACTACGGCATCCACGACATGCGCGAACGCTACAACCGTTCCTTCGTGGAAACCAACTACGGTATCAATTCCAACACGGTCGAAATGATCAAGCAGCTGGGAGGCCTCAGCAAGATTACGGCGAGCGGCGACGGCTCTATCGATAATTACGTGAACATGCTCAAGACGATTGGCGGTGGCGACATGACTGTTGCCGAGAATTACGAGAATGCGAAGAAGCTTATCGATATCGGTAGCTTTGCTGACTACATGGCCGCCCAGATTTACTACCACAATGGTGACTGGCCGAATAACAACGTGCGTGCCTGGCGTAGCCCGGACCATCCGTGGAAATTCATGGTGTACGACGTGGACCATGGCTTTGACTGGACGTGGGGTGTGAATGGCGGTGAATTCGGCCAGAGCAACAATATGTTTGCTTGGATCAAGAAGGGCGGTGGCAACCATCCTTGCAAGGATGATACCTGTTTTGCCTCGCTGTACAACTCGCTCATCAAGAGCGAAACCTTCAAGCATGTGTTCTTGAACCACTCAGCCATGATGTTCGATAAGTACTTGAACGGTGCGAATGTGGCCAAGGTGGTGGATGCCATGGTGGGGACGATTCCGTCGACCGAGATGGATCGTGACCTTGAACATTTTCATCAGAATGAAAAGTACTACAGTAACTCTTGTGGTGACGGATTCAGCAGGACGGGAAGCTGCCTCAAGCAGTGGGCTTCGGAGCGCGATGCCAAGGTGCTGGCCGAATACAAGGGCGAATTTGAGGGCATCGGTGACCTGGTATCTATATCTATTGGCGTAGATGGCAATGGCACCGTGCTGATGGACGAAATAAAGATGTCCGGCAGCAAGTTTACGGGCAAGTTCTTCAACGGAGTCAAGATGGATCTCACTGCCGTGGCTACGGGTGGCGGCGTGTTTGATTCCTGGTCCGATGGAGAAACTTCTCCGACACGTACGGTGACTATTGCCGAGGGCCTCTCGCTTACGGCCAAATTCAAGTAAGATAGCGGTCGCAGAAAGAGTATGGAGCGCGGACGGAAATGTCCGCGCTTTTCTGTTTTTCTAAATTTGCACTTATGGTAAGTCCCATACGCAAGATGTTCGACGAGATTGCGAACCGTTACGACTTCTTGAACCATTTCTTGAGTTGTGGTCAAGATGTCGTGTGGCGCCGCTATTGCTGCCGGCAGATGAAGAAATTCTGCCGCGATTCGCAGGTTTTTGGCGGTGTGCGAGACATTACCCTTTTGGACATGTGCGGCGGGACGGGCGACTTTGCGAGGGCGTTCCGCAAGGCGCTTGGACGCGACTGCGTAAACGCCGTTGTCGGCGATTTTTCGTACGGCATGCTGCGCCTCGTGCGCCCCAAGGGCATTAATGCCGCTGCCGTGCAGTGCGACGCGATGAAGCTCCCGTTCGGTGACGAATGCTTCAAGATGATGTTGAACGGGTTCGGCATGCGCAACGTGCCCGATGCACGCGGCGCCCTGCAAGAAAGCTTCCGTGTGCTGGAACGTGGCGGATACCTGTGCGTGCTCGAGTTCTTTGCGCCGAGGAATTTATTCAACCGTTTCTTTTACAACGTCCTCGCTCCCGTCTTTATCCCGCTCATGGGCGCTTTCTTTAGCGGCAAGCGTGATGCCTACGTGTACCTGGTCCAATCGGTAAAGCGCTTTTTGCCCGTGAAGGATTTTTGCCGCATTGCCGAAGAGTGCGGCTTCGAGGTCGCCAAGGTCAAGAGTTTCAACGGCGGGATTTCTTACGGGGTGTTCCTGAGAAAACCCGCGGAGGCGTCCCGTGGCTAGATTCATCCTCGGTGTTACAGGCGCGAGCGGTGCGGTTTACGCGACGCGTACGGCAATGCACTTGAAGCGCCTCGGGCACGAGGTGTCGCTGATAGTGACGGCGCCGGGCCGTGAAGTCGTGGAATACGAAGGGCAGAAGGAGCTTTTTGGTTTCGCGGACAAGACCTTCGATGTTGATGATTTTTTTGCAGAGTGCGCGAGCGGTTCTGCCGATTACGCCGGCATGGCGGTAGTTCCCTGCTCCATGGGGACTCTCGGCCGTATCGCGGCGGGGACCTCGGACAACTTGCTGGTGCGCAGTGCAGACGTGTGTCTCAAGGAGCGTCGCCCGCTTGTTATTGTACCGCGCGAGATGCCGTACAACCTGATTCATATCGAGAACATGGAACGCGTGACGCGTGCAGGCGCGGTGGTGATTCCCGCCTCGCCGCAGTTCTACAGCAGGCCTGCGACCATCGAGGAACTGGTGGATACCGTAGTCGCGAAAATCCTGAAGCACCTCGGTGCGGCTTCGGCAGAATCCTGCGCAGCAATCGTGAAACCGTGGGGAAACCCCGAGCCCCGAACATCAAAATGACTATGTTGAAGAAGATTCTTGAATTCGGTCACATGGTGCGCTTTAGCCATTCGCTGTTCGCGATGCCCTTCGCGCTCGGTTCCATGTGGGTGGCGGCGAACGGTTTCCGCGATATGACCGCGGCGGAAACAGCCCGTATTGTATTGCTTATTGTCGGCTGCATGGTGACCGCCCGCAACAGCGCGATGAGCTTCAACCGCATCGCCGATGCCGATATCGACGCGAAGAACCCGCGCACGGCGAAGCGTCATTTGCCGGCGGGGCGCCTGAGCAAGGCCTCCGTTATCGCTTTCCTCGCTGTCAATGGCGTGCTGTTCGTGCTGTTTGCCTGGCTGTTGCAGCCGCTCGCCGGAATGCTTGCGCTCCCTGTATGGCTGCTTCTGCTTTCGTATTCCTATTGGAAACGTTTCAGCTGGCTGTGTCACTGGTTCCTCGGCTTTGCCATCGGCATGAGCCCGCTCGGCGCTTGGATTGCCATCCGCGGGGAGTTCGCGGTGTTCCCGATATTCCTGCTCGTGATTCTCATGCTGTGGATGGGCGGCTTCGACATCATCTACGCCAC